>JABMRZ010000097.1 GCA_013202315.1 Candidatus Tariuqbacter arcticus
TCACGGTTCACGGTTTTCGGTTCACGGTTCACGGTTTTCTAACGCCTTTTGTTCCTGCAGGAATTCAGGAGTTACCGGGTATCCCGCCGCATTGAATTCCGCCGCCGCGCGGACATAATCCCCTTTTTCCAGCAGTGTAGTTCCCAGCCCCATATGCCCTTCGATGAAATTCGCGTCTTCCGCCAATGACAGCAGGAAAAATCTCTCCGCTGAATTGAAATCCCCTTGTTTGAGACTGACCGAACCCAGGTTGAAATAATCCATACGCGGTTTGGTCAACTTTTGAGCGGTTGTCGTTTGGTAATGAGTGAAGAACAGCATCGCGACAGCCAGAACGATAATCCTCCAATCCACCCATTTATCCCTCACCCAGCCCGCAATTTTCCCAATCCCAATCCCAGCCCCAATCAATAACAGCGTCACCGCCGGGAAACGGAATTCCGAGGAGGTGAAATAGAGCATATTTACCACCAGCAGGCTGACTATATATAACCAAATCAACCGCTTGGCTGGGCTGGCTGGTAGTGTCCCCAACCCGATTAACCCCAGCGAAGCCAATATCCCGAACCCCCAGGGGATATATTTCACCACCGGCGAATACCGCTTCACCAAATAAATCGACACATTATTGGGCGCTTCCAGGTTATTCCAGAAATAGAAAATTTTATTCCACCATAGTTCTACCGCTCGAAGGGGATGTTCAATCAGATACAACAGCCCCATCTTGTACCAAAAGCGGGAAGTCTCAACTGCGGTCAAATCTTTCCAGGATAACCGTTTCGCTTCATTCATATAATCTTCAAGTTCGTAATCGGGCTCGGCTGATTTTAAGAAATCCGGTTCAACATATAAACCGGTCGCTTTGGGGTTGCTGCCCACATAGAAATTCATCCCGCCGGAAGCAGTGGTGAGGGCGAATTCTCCGGACACTACGATATTCCTGATAGCCGCCCCGGAAACCGCCGCCAGCGCCCAAATAATTAGAAGCGCCGCCGCCAGGTGATACCTTTTGATGAAGAGCCATACGCTTGCGACTACGATGAAGAGCAGGATACCCGGTCTTGCCAAAGCCGACAATCCCAGCGCAAACCCCGCCATAATCAGCCAGCCCGGATGCTTTCCCTCGAACCATCTGACCAGCGCCCATAATCCGGCGGTATTCAGGAATAATATCAGCGATGCGGTGAGCATTACTCCATCGAAATAAATCCACGCCGGATAGAATGCTCCCAGCCAAACGGCAATCAATCCCGCCGATTCGCCGGCGATTCTCTTCCCCAGCGACCAGATCAGCCATAAAGTAACCCCGCTTAACAGCGCCTGAAAGATTGCGATTATGACCGGATACGCGCCCATCACCGCATAAATCAAACCCATTAAATACGAGTATAGGGGGCTCATAAAGAAGACCCCTTCGCCCAAAATATCACCCCCGGCAATCTCCATCGCCCGATTATGATAGAAGGCGGAATCGATTATCAGGGTCTTCAGGACGGGGCCGGCGAGAATGAACTTGATGTTCAGCAGGCGCAGAATCACTCCCAAGCCGATGGGAATCGCCGGGCTGTTCAATTTGAAGCGCATCAATATCCCGCACCGGTCAATCGTTCGATGATGTCGTTCAATGACGGGTAATCAGGTTCAATGCCGGCGGCTCTGTGCAGATATTCCAAAGCGGCTGCGGTATCCCCCAATGCTATCTGTAAATTGCCAAGGTTGAACAGGACATCCGGGTTATACGGTTCCAATTCGATGACCTTCATATAGCAGACTTCGGCGGAATCGGGGTTTCCGGCGAAATAATGGGCGTTGCCCAAGTTCAGCCAGGCGGTCCACATTGTGGAATCGATTTCCACCGCTTTATTCAGGTGGACGATGGCGCTGTCTATACTTCCCGCTTTGCCTAATGCGGCTCCCAAATTGTAATGAGCGGCGGCGGTCTCGACGGAATAATTCAGCGCCTGACGATAGAGATGCGCCGCTTCCTGGAATTTCCCCGCGGTTTCGTAGATTAAGCCCAAACTGTTTAGGGCGGGAACGAAATCGGGTTTGGCTAGGTATGATTTCAACAGCTCGTCATATCCAGACTGGATTTCCCCTTTTTCCAGGTAGAACTGCCCCAGATTATAGTGTTCCTGGAATGAAACATCCTTCTCCAGCCCGAAGAAATTGATGTTCACCAACAGCAATAATGGAATGAATACCGCTAAATTACCGACTATTTTCTTTCCATTCAGGTCCTTGAAAGTTCCGATTATCCCGCCTCCAGCAAGGATGATCAGGAAAGGCACAGCGTTCATCCTGAAGCGGGCGCAGACGAAGAAAATGGTAACGGATATAACCGCTCCGATTAGGAAAAGTATAAGCGTCCCCCGCCCCGGCAACTTTTCCCTGAAAACGAAAAAGACGCCCAGCCCGGCGAACGGCAGCAGCAGTCCGAAGGGGAATTTTATCCCGTGATTCCACAGGAGTATCGATAATATGGAAGAGTAATTTCGGCTGAAATATAGGTCGCGGGTGTTGCCGTATTCGTATCCGCTGAAGAAGAGGGTGAATTTTTTCAGGTTCAGCAGGACGAACTTGCCGGGATTTTCAAGGGCGAATTTCGCCGTTTCTTTCCACCAATAGCGGGAACTTTCGGCGGCGGATAAATCCGTTCCGGTCAATTCGCCAGCTTTACGGACGGATAGGGCGGTCAGGGCGGTGGCGTGATGATTCAATCCCCAGGCGCGGTCGTCTTCGGTCTCTTCCCATTGCGGCAGGATGGCAGATACTCCGTCGGCTTCAGGATTGTTGCCGATGTAGATATTCAGCCCGCCGTATGCCGCCACCGGCACGAATTCGCCGCTGATAATGGCGTTTCGCGCCGTAACTGTCAGAATCAAAGCCAGACATCCAGCGGTGAAAACAAGCGCCGGTTTGAAATTGGACTTTGCTTTTTCCCTTTTCCAGAAATACCAAATCAGCAAGAGCGGCAGCAGGATGGCGGAATTAGGCTTCATCAAAACCGCTAATCCCAATAATATTCCCGAACTTAGGTACCACCATATTCGTTTGCTATCCTCACCCTTGACCCAGGTCAGATAGACTGCGAAAATCAGGGCGGCGGTCAGGCTGGTTTCAAACATTTCTCCGGCGAAGAATATTTCCGGTCCGAAAAGCGCCCAGATAATTCCGGCGGCTATACCGCTCTTTCGGTCGAAAACACGCTTCGCTGATAGGTATATGAAGTAAGTCATCAACGCGCTGACTAATAACTGAATCAGCCGGGGGTAAAGCATATTCGCCCCGAACAGCCAGTATATCCCCGCTAAAAGATAAGGATAGAGAGGGGCGCGGATGAACGGTTCCGGGGCATCTGATGCGTTCCCCGACAGGATGTCCTTCGCCCATTGATGGTGCGTTTCGGCGACCAATCTTTCATCGTGGAAGTAGGGATTGTTGGGGGTGATTTCGCTCAGATATACCAATCTGACGATCAGGGATAAGGCGATTATCAGCCAGGGAAGGTAGTCTGTTTTCGATTTCATTTCCTTCTTTGCAGTGGATTTATATGATTTGATTCATTATAACTTGCTTATATGTTCAATGCGATTCGCTCTCGTTTTCGCCAAATGTGGATTTGCCTGAATCCGATTCGCCAAGCGTGAGCCACGGCTTCTGCGACCCCCAAACCGGCGGACACCATATCGTGGGAATCACTGCCGATGGTCAAGGGAATTTCAGCCCGGGCGCATTCCCGAAGGAAATCGTCGTTAGGATAGTATTCGCCCGCCGCTGTGAGCAAGCCGCGGGTGTTGATTTCAATCCCCACTTCGCACGCTCTCAACATTTCCACCGCCCGCTGGTAAATTGGAGCGGGATTGGCGGGATTGGCGAATCCCAAACGCAGGAGGTATCTTTTCACCAAATCCGGATGAGCGATGAAATCGAAAAGCCCGGTTCGAGCGGCGTTCATCAACTCCTCGAAATACGCCTCGTATACACCTGCAGAATCCAATCCGCTTAACGAACTTTCCTCGAAAGAGCCGTCCACGCCCATCACCCAATCCTTGACTGTGTGAACGGAGCCGATGACGAAATCGAGAGGGAGTTCCGGCAGTAAATCGCGGTAGTGTTCGACCATCCACTCATTGTAATCCAGTTCAAATCCGGTCAATACTTCCGCCGCGCCTTCAAATTCCAGCTTGATTTCATCCAATGTGTTGAAATATCTGTCGAATTCGCAGAAATAGAGCGACCGGTAAGGGGCGCGGTGATTGAATCGCGGTCCATGCTCGGATATCCCGATATATTCGCATCCGGCTCGCCAGGCGTGCCACACGGAGCGGCGGTAAGCCGCCCAATCATTTTCCCAGGGAGCGCCGTGTATGTGAAGGTCAATTTTAATCATTTGTCATTTGTCACTCGTCATTCGGTTTGGTTCCTCGCTGTTTCGTATGGGTAAATCTTTTTTTCTTTGAACCGCCGATTTTCACTGATTAGGTTTGATTTCGCTGATTTATTTCAGAGTATTCTGCGTGATGGTTATTCTACAGGGGTTATGAACAAATTTTCTTGCATTCAGCTGCATTTCTATCATTGCGTCATTAGATACTTACTCATCCGATGTAAGAGTCCATCTATTACATTGATTTAAGCTATTAATAAATCATTAGTTACAAGTTACAGGTTATAAATTACAAGTTAACCCAAAGCATAGCCCAGAGCCTAACCCGGACGAGCCGGAACTAAATTCGAAAATCGAAATCCGAAATCCGAAACTAATTCAAAATTCAAAATTCAAAACTCAA
>JABMRZ010000098.1 GCA_013202315.1 Candidatus Tariuqbacter arcticus
ATTCTGGGCTGGGAAACCCAGCCCTTACAAGATTGGGACAACAATTAAAGTCGCTTATTATAGTTAGCATTACCCACACGATTCAGCGAAGAGCCCAAGTCTTAGCCAAGAAATAAACATTATCAATTGCTGATTGACTGGCGACAATTAAAAGTCCAACTTTCAAAAGGTACAGAAGGGAGTAGGGAGTACTAGGCGGTAGTGCCGCACGCCGGGATCGGTGGAGTGGGTGTTGGGTAACTGCCATCCCTACTCCGACCAATCATCGATAGGAAGTCTGGATTAACCCTCCAAAACTTGAAAAAGATGTTTCGGATGGCTAATTTCAAATAATAAGCCGGTCTACATTATATAACAGTTTCCTGTCTTGATATCTTCTTGCAATGAAAATTGAATTTTATGAATTATTCAGGCTTAAAATGTTGTTATTATAAAAAAATCAAAACATTTTATAGCACAATGAGTCGTCCTATTAAAAAAATACGAAAATTCCTATTCGCGCTAATTATCGTCTATATCATCCTTGCCATAAGCCTTTCTTACTTCGCCGGAAAAGTCGATGAAATCATAATAGAGAAGGTTGAGGAGGCGTTAGGTGGAGATTTGTCAGTTCAGTATTTTGGTTTTAATCTCTTCACGGGTTTCGTTATGAAAGAAGTGACCATAATATTCCCTGGAGATTCTTTGATGCAGTCCGTGTCTGAAGTGCGATTTTCATATTCTTTACCAGCCCTATTCAGAAAAAAAATCAATATCACCGGAATTACAATCATCAATCCGGTATTCCACATCGTTATGGGAATGGATGGCGGGTGGAATGTTCTTCCCTTGAATAATCTCTATCGGTTGGAACCAATAGCTGTGCCCGAAATTACCACGCTCTCTGTCCCCTTAGAAATCAACCTTGATAAAATCATAATCAAAGATATTAATGGTGATTTAATAACACCTCAGGGCAGATTAACCCTTAAATCTGGAACAATCGTTGCTAATAACATTCGTTTCAAGTCCATCGATGACTTTTTCGCTGAACTACAGATGAAATCGCTTGACGGTGAATTCTACAGTCCCCAATTGCCGGCAAGTGTGTCTTTCAGTATTAACCTGAATTCTGAAATTGATAATAATTCTGCAGCCTATGATTTATCCGCCTTGCTTTGCGAATTATCCCCTGACTTGGATATTCCAGAGCTTAGTCTTTCTACTAAAGGAGAAATTAATCTCAAGAACCGATCGATAGATATTGATTCCATTAAGTTGACACTCGAAAAAGGTAGAGACTTTGATTTCTCCGGGAAGGGAATTGTGCGGGAATTGGATGAAAATCCCCGGTTTGAATTAAAATTTCAGTTGAATTCGCTAAATATCCCAAAGGATGGATGGGTTAATGCACTGCTGCAGAGATTTCTGCAAAATCCGCCGCTTTTATCTTTTAGTCTAAATAAGCCCACTACTTTAATGTGCAGCGGATATTATTCCATCTCTACTAATTCTATATTTATCAACTGTTCTCTGAAGCATTCTTCCTCAATAAAAGACTTATCGATGCCAAGCAATGGACTTGTAGTAAAAAATATCGATATAGACTATGAAGCTGATTTTACCTTAACCGATAGTTCATTTTATGTTGAGAATTCCATATTTAATGTGAACGGAGAGAATATTGAGTTTTACCAATCTCCTCTTCCGCCTCTGGTAATCAACGAAATAGAAGCATCGATGGGTATTACTGATGGAATTGAAGGCAGCGTTTACATCAATCTCAGTGGATTCGATGAGACGACAATTAAATGTGAAGCGTTATTTAGTATCCCTTCGAATTTAATGACTATTCAACCTTCACCGAGCTATCTCAATTCAATAACATTTGCAATAGATAAGCTTAATCCTTCAAATTTTGGTATCGATTTGCTTGCTGGTGTTCTTAATCTTCAATTTAATATGAAAAACCAGAATGGTTTACACTTCGCTTCCATGATTACCGTATCTGATAGTCTAAGCCTTTTTAACCAAGACAGCTCTATGGTTTTACCTATAGATACGATTACTGTTGAAGGGTTTTTGAATTACAATGAAGATTTCACAGCCATAAAGTTGGACGAATTTAAACTGAATTTGTCAAAATGGTTGACTGTCTGCTTAACCTCCGAACTATCGGATGATATTATTATTGTAGATATTGCTCCTGCCCGAATCGATTTTATCCCTTTAAAGAGATTTTCTTTACCTGCGCAGTTTATTCCGGTTGATTTTAATCCTGTCCTTGAGTTGTCCGGAGGAATTACCGCCCCCATTTCAGATTTGATTAAAGCCGCGGCGGATTTTGATTTAAAACTGATAATAGATACAATTGATATAGAATCAATTAAAGCTGATAACCTATCCGCCGGTTTTAAGGTTGAAGCCAATGATATGTGCGTCGATTTGTCGGGAGAAATACTCCTTCCATCAATCCTCATCTCTGAATACCGTTCCAGACCCATCCAAAACTTTAAAGTGATAATGAAAAGCGGTATCGACATTGCTGCACAGAATTTCAATATCTCTTCGAAAGTACTACTCCCCTCTGAAGGCTTGGTAATGGAATTGAATGGGAGTGGTGTTCTTGTAAACAATAAACCGAAATTCAATCTTAATCTGACAGGTAACTTCAATGACTCTGCCTGGATTGAGATAATAGAGGATGTAAAACTTATAGGCGGAGTCTCATTAAACCTAACAGCGGACTATGATTCTTCATTGAGTATTTCAGGAGCATTAATTTTCGAAGATTTTGGTGTGATGAATCCACTGATGGAGATTATCGACTTAAGCGGACGGATTCCATTCGACCAAACCCTTGAACTTGAACCACTCGTTTTATATAAAAGAGAAATTTATGAGAATCCATTTTATTTTAAAGAACGCCCTTATCTTCTTGGAAAAGCCGCAAAGGTAAATAACTTCACTGTGGATAGGATTAGACTTTCAGGATACGATATGACAGGAATTTCTGCGGATGTTTATTGGGAAGAGGGAAATTTCCAGATACCATATTTTGCTGTTTCGTTGTTCGAGGGGAACTTATCCGGAAACTTATGGCTTCGTGTGGATTCCCTTGCCGATGGAAGTGTTTCCTACAGCATCTCTGCACTTGCGGCGGAAATTAATTCCGATCTGGTCTTAAAAATGAAATCGAAAGGTGATGGGGCTTCCAAAGTCAGTTTTAATTTCAATTTTTTAGGCAAGCAGTTAGATCCTACCGATCCAAAATTCAATATCGAAGGAGCCTTGCATATAACTCAAATATCGCCTAAAGTCGCAGAAAACCTTCTACTCACCCTCGATCCACAGCAACAAGACAAGGGGATCCAATCAATGTTATATTTTCTGGAGAAGGGCTGGGGTATTCGAGGATTCTCTTTTGAAGTGGCTAATGATTTTGTTTATTCCACAATTTTCACACAGCAACCACCTCCTAAAAAAGTTCTTCCTTTTCTGATCAGCCGTGTTTTACCGCTTGAAAAGGAAATAAGACTTTCGCGGTTACCGATAAAATTCTTCTTGAAAATGTAAAATAAATAATTAAAAAGGGGCAATTCATGAATTACCCCTACAATCTGCAACTAAAATATGGTGAATTCCTACGCCTAAAAAGTCATCCTGAGATTATTTTGGAATTCGCGGATAATCAATAGAGCATCCGCACCGGAAACATTATCACTCATCCCAAAACTTCCGTCCATATTAGTCTTCATTATTCCCCGCTGTATGCATAGAACGATGGCGTTATAAGCCGGATGCGAGCTGCTGACATCGGGATAATGAGAGTCTTCGCCGAAAAATTTGGTGGCAATCGATTCGTCGCCGGTCACAAGAATCAGTATGTTTTGTATGAACATGGCATATTCAGCCCGGGTGAAAAGTTCATCAGGATGAAAAGTGTGGTCGGGGAACATCTCCATCCCGCCAATTTCCACAATTTCTGCTATCCAGTTTTTCGCCCAATGATTTGCAATGTCGGTAGGACCGGTTTCCACTTGTCCGGTTTTTTGCTGGTATTTCATCGGATCATCGGGAGCTTTAAAGGATGTGTCATAGACTTTCTCACGCTTCTTTTCCAAGAGCACGGGTAGTTTCAGCTCTTCCATAAAGAGGACTGCGACATCTGAACGATCGATTTTATCGATGATGGCTATCTTAGCCCCTATCTTAGTTCCTGGAGCCGCCCGGACAATCTTTTGCACTAATTCCCAATCTGCGTTGGCTCTTTCTGACCAATCATCCTTTTTAGCCACAACCTTTGAATAAGCGGTGACTGCCTCGGAAAACTTATAAGCTAATTTATAAGTCTCCCCCAGGTAGAATTGCGCTTCCGAATCGTTGTGGTGATATTTGAGAGCTTTGTCGAATAATTTTACTGCATCCTCCCACCAGTCATCCCCCTTGTGTTCGTAGGCGTATATCCTGGCTTTGGTAATAAGCGCGATGCGGTTTTTTCCGTCCAGGCTTATGGCTTTATCTGCCTTCATATGGGCTTCCTTGTATTGCCCCTGCTTGGCATCGACCAAAGCCAGGCCGGAATAGGCTTCCGGATATTTAGGATCCATTCCTTTGGCGCGGTTGAATTCCTCCACCGCTCCTGAGAGATCGTCCCGTTCCAGCATCCTCATACCGTTGCGATAATGATTTTCAGGGGTGTCCAGCACCGATTCGGGTTTGATGATTTTCGGTCCGCATCCGGTATATATCGAGGGTAATACTACAATCAAAGTTAGAACTAAAACTTTTTTAAGCATGATTCCTCCGGCTTTTTTTTATTACCTGAAGTTTTATTATAAAGATTAACAACTGATGTTAATCCACCAGTATTATTACTTTGCACTGGCGCAGGAAATTGAGGCTTTCCGATAAGCTTAGCAGTCTGGCCGCATCCTGATTGGAAATCACCAAATCCGAGCGGTTTGGTCCTTCAGCCTTGATTCCTTTCACTTGTATTGGTGTGGGGGCGACCCGGTCGTCGGATGAAGCTTTATCCGGGTCTTTGGCGTATCCCACCATCCCCTGCTGGATGGCATATTCCCTGGAAACATAGGAAGAGCCGTATACTTCCTCCCCCCTTTCGTCGACGATTTTGGGCGCCAGAGCCGGTCGGACTCCCAAACCCCTGCCATCAACGACGAGCCCGGTAGGGACCGGAGTAGGTTGAGGGTGGCTGGGGACTGCGGGAGGTTGGCTAGGGACTAGGGGAGGTTGGGTTATGATGGTGGGAGACGGAGTGTAGCTGGGTGGAGAAGCTTCGCCTATTTCTTTTGGGAGTACCGCATCCAGGAATTTACCGCTCATACCGAATTCCAGAGTTACTTCGATTGTTCCGTCATCCCAGTATGAAGTGTCGACCACAGTGAAATCACGAACCAAACCCTCCACCTTGGATTGAATAACATCTCCTGTAAGCATCCCGGCTTCCACCGTGGAAGAGGAGGTGACATAAGCTCCCTTGGCTACTTCGAGATAGTTCCGCTGAGCATCCATTATGGCAGCCCGGATTTGACCGCCGCGCCCTCCAATACCGCCCGGAATTCCCATTCCTTTAGCGACAACTACTCTATTACCATAGTCGATCCCTCCCACTAATCCGACCGGTTGATATGCTACTTGTGAATAAGCAGGAGGTAAGGTCAAGAACAACAGAAAGGTTAAAATTAGTGCGATAGGAAATATTTTTTTCAGCATTAAAACCTCCGGAAATATTTTTTTATTTGCAGGGCGGAGCAACCCCGCCCCACTTGTAATGAAGAGTGGCGTCGAGTCTCTGCACTCGACGCTATATGTATAATTTATAGGTAGTTGCTGTCGACTACGGAGAGTCGACAGCACACATAACTTGTTATAACAGAATTTTGCAGCTTCCAGGATTAATGATGATAATCACTGCGGAAACGCTATGATCCACTGATGAGAATCTTATTTAAAATAGGTCAAGGTAATACTTGGACCGGAAATGGCTGAATCCTGGTCCCATTCTTCGCCTTCGAATTCGGCTGTGGTAGCGAAAGATTCAAAGCGGTAGCTGGCAGATGCGATTATATTAGATGTCAGCACATAATTGGCGCCCAATTCAAAGGTCACATTGCCAGAGGATAAATCTGTAGTTAAACCCTCTTCCTCAATCTCACCACCAAGTATGAAATAACCTATATTTGCGAAGGGAATCAATTTGGGCATCACCGGATAGTTGAAAGCAACGCCGAAACCGACTCCCCCAAGGGAATAATCATATGTATACTCTGCCTCCAATGAATCCGCATCCCCTAATCCATCATCCCATTTTTCTCGATAGAGATACTTCTCCTCAAGTGAGATATTTTTGTAGCCGGCAAACAAACTGATTCTTGGTGTGAGGCTGTAGGAAGCGGCAAAGATAAGATCGGTCCGGGAAAATTCATAATCAAAAAATTCCATGTAAGTATAATCTCCCCAAACTTCTGTCCACTCTTCTTCTACGCCCCATCCTGAACCGGTAAAGAGTGTCAATGACAGTCCAATTTTGGCTCTTTTCAAACCGACTGTTAAACCCATCATGGGTTTGGTTCCCATACTTTCAGTAACATTAGATTCTACATAATCTCCTTCAGTCTCGTCCCAAACATAGTCGGTGTAGGTGTTTTCCCAGTTTGCCAGAAAGAGTTTACCGCTTACCGCCCAGTGTATCGTTGTTTGGGCGAAGGTGAATGATGCTAATACTAACAGAAATAAAACAGTTAGAAACACTTTGTTGAGTCTCATTATAGACTCCTTCCATTTTGATTGATAATTGAATATTTGAAACAGTTTTGTTTTTTAAAAAGGGGCGAAGCATTTTTAAGATAATATATTCTAATTTCACCACATTCCTAAAAATGCTTCGCCCTTACTAAACTGTTACGGATTTTTTGTTTTCAAGGTAAACTTGTAACTTGCAACTTGCAACTATTTTAAAACACCGGCGGCGGAGCGACGGCTTCTTCTTCAGGTTTCTTCTCCTTTTTCTTATCTTTTTTCTTCTTGTCTTCCTCGGGCGGTTCTTTCTTCTCCTCCTTTTTCTTTTTCTCTTTTTCCTTGGCGGCTTTTACGATACTTATATAGTCATAGTCTTTTTCCAGCAGTTCGCCAGCCGTTAATTGCATCTGGTAAGCGACGCTGACGATGTAGCTGACATTGTCGGAAAGGTTGTTCTTGGTCAGGTAGAGGATGGTGAAGGCGCGGATATTGGGTTTATAGGAATAGAGATTTTCCTCGTAATTCTGCAGTTGATAGTTAACCGAGATTGCTATCTTCTTGTATTCCTTTATTTTGTATTCCGACAGTTTGTCCAGGGTGCCGGAGGCGAATTCAGTGTAAGCGGCTCTCGGTTTCTGTCCCTTAACCCAATCCTCCTCGGTTTTGTCAGCCATAATAATTCTCACCCGGGTATGATCTTGATAAAGCGCGTCGGCATATTTCAATTGCTCCTGCGCGGGAAGAAAGATTGATTTTTCGTAATCATTGAAAACAACCCGCATGGAATCCAATCCACGCTGTTTAATGGCAACTTTTTCAGTGCTTTTAGCCAGTTTTGTTCTTATTTCTCCGATGGTATTTTGGACTTGATTAACTCTCTCTTGATAATCAGAGTAACTTTCCGCCATCTTGCCTTCTATCAAGCCCGCCTGTCTCTCGGTTTGCTCCAAAAGCCAGTTAACAAACTCCCTTATTTTATCTTTTGACCGGTCATCAGTCAGTCCTTCCGCCGCCCAGATCTGTTCGAAATTTTCTTTACTTATAACATATACCTTTTCCTTCCCCATATCGCCGCCCACACTTTCGGATTCTTTTCCAGTTCCTTTCGACTTAAAGGGGGATACCTCGATCGTTTGAATCAGATATCTATAATCTGTTATTTCATCCTCCCCCAGTCGGCCGAAGTCGTTAGTATAGGATTCTACTACTCTGGCAACCCCCGATTCGACACTTTGAATTAAATCACTGATTAATTGGCTGTTTTTAACCGTCTTTACCGCCTTGATTTTGGTGCCGTTAACATCTCTGATCGCCTCGACAGCCATCCGATTACTGATGATGTCCAGGACATCCCTGACATCATCATCCATACCCAGTTCACGCTTTCCCATCACTACAACCGGGTAGGATATATCTCCCAGTTGGACCTCGAAGTTTCCCTTTAGATACTCAACTTCCTTTTCATAACTCTTCATACTGGAGGAATCGGCTCGCAATTTCTCTCTTTCAGCTTCAACCTGGGACTCTGTGACTATAATCTCTCTTTCCAAGGAGATTTTCTCCTGGCTCAGCCTGCTTAAATTCGCCACCTCGTCGCGGAGACCGCTTCCCAGATCCAGAAATTTTTTCCTCCATTTACTCATTATATCCTGTTTCTCCATCATCCAGTCCTGGAATATCTGGGTTGCATCCGTATATCTGGTGATTCCTTCATCAGTGAGTATCCGCGAAACTTCCGCCCCGATCATCGATTTGATTTCTTCGTCGGAAATCCCTTCAGGGACGGCAAGCCAGTTATGTTCCGAAACATAACCGATCGAGGGAATCACTTTTACATCGTCAGTTGGCTTGCAGAATGCCAGGTGCGCCGACAGCGCCAGAATAAGCGCCGCTAAGATTATATCGCTGATAAGGCTTGACTTCTCAAACAGATGGTTTTCGCTGTAACGAAATATCATATCTACCTCCAGATAATATAAATAATTAGCGGATAATAATATAAATTTCAGTATAAAAATGTTGTGAGGTATTTAAATTTGTAACATTATAGCTCTTTGAAGTAGACGCTTGAAGAAAATGTCATGCTGAACTTGTTTC
>JABMRZ010000099.1 GCA_013202315.1 Candidatus Tariuqbacter arcticus
CATTAAGACATGAACCATGAGCCTTGCAGATTTTGTAAGTCTATATAAAACATAATATAATACGATATTCTGCCAGAAAAAACTCGAATTTTTGTTTTATGGTACTTAATTAATAGTGCAACTTTTGGATTTTCCGAGGCTTTGGCATTTAATCAAGCCTCTTTTGTAATTAGACGATGCCGGCGCCGAAAATGTTGCACAAGAGGAAGGATTTTCTACACCTTGCTGTTTTTTGTGGGTAAATCACGCTTTGTTATTCTTGAGATACCCTGTCATTCCCCTCAACTTCACTATCATTCCCGTCCCGCTTATGCGGGAGGAATCCATATCCTATTTGAATGCTAAGTTGTGTCATTCCCTTCATTAATAGAATTCGCTAAATAAGCGAAATCTTCAGCTCTCAACTCTTCCGGACGAAGCCGCAAATCCATCTCCAAATTAACCGGGAAACTAAATCCCGCCAGCGAATTCCTCAGCATCTTGCGCCTATTCCCGAAAGCGGCCTTTATCAACCGCCTGAATAATTCATAATCGTTAATCTCAAAAGGATACGCATCGCGAAAGCGGATTTTCACCACGGTCGAATCCACCTTCGGCCGGGGCTTGAAATGACCGGAGGGCGCTTCTAATAACGATTCAATCTCCCCGAAAAGCTCGGTATAGAGCGACAAGACTCCCCACAGCCGACATCCGGGTTTTGATAATAGCCGCTCGCCCACTTCTTTCTGCACCATCACCGTCAATGATTTGGCGCGCGGCGCTGTGTTTCTATCCCAACATTTCTTCACATAGTCGAAGAATTTGAAAAGTATTTCGCTGGTCAGATGATAGGGGAGATTCCCAAGCGCTTGAAATTCTTTGCCCGGAAAAACGGTGTCCAAATCGAGCGGTAAAATATCCCCTTCGATCAGCCGAAAATTTTCCCGTTCGCTGAATCGCTTATTAAGCGCTTTAGTCAACCTACTGTCGATTTCACAGCAAACCGTATCCACCCCTCCCTTAACCAGATAGGCGGTCAAGATTCCCCGCCCCGGCCCTATCTCCAACACCCTGTCGCCTATGCTGAAACCGGCTTTAGCGATGATTTCCCTGGCGATTTCAGCGTCCACCAGGAACACTTGACCGAGGCTCTTTTTCGCCGGCGGCGGCCCATAATTCCTTTTAAAAGCAGGCTGTGGGCTATGGGCTATAGGCTTTGGATTATTCACCATCCAGATTGCCCGGAATCCTTTTGCTGATATGCATATTCCCTCCTGTCATTCCCGCGTGCTTTTAGCGGGAATCCGGAGTTTAATCTGATTGATATATATTTCATACTTGGTGGTGCCGCCCCGGCCATTCAGGAATACAATCCACAATGTTTCCTCCACTTCACCGGCACAATTTAACCGCCCAATTGATGGCCTTTATCATTCCTGACGGGTCAGCGATGCCCTTCCCGGCGATATCGAAAGCGGTTCCGTGATCCGGCGAAGTGCGGATTATCGGCAGTCCGCCGGTATAATTCACCGCCCCGCCCGCGGCTAATTTAGCGGGAATCAATCCCTGGTCGTGATAAATCGCCATTATTGCCGAATAATCGCCAGCCTTTTTGAAGAGCGTATCCGCAGGAAGCGGGTCGGTGATTTGTATCCCCTCCGACCTCGCCGTTTTCGCCGCCGGAATCAACACCTCGATTTCTTCCCGCCCGAACATACCACCTTCGCCCGCATGAGGGTTCAGTCCGCATAAGGTTATCTTCGGCGAATCGATATTGAACTTCTCTATCAATTCACGATGTAAAAGCCTGATTTTCCTCAACGCCAAATCTATGCTCAGCGCATCCGCCACCTCCCGCAGAGCTATATGAGTCGTCATCAAACCGATAATCATCGCATCGGACAGAAACATCATTATCACATCTTCGGCGCCGCACCATTCCTTCATCATCTCCGTATGCCCCGCGTAATAGTGCCCGGCTGAATTCACCGCTTGCTTGCTTATGGGGGCGGTTACCAGCGCATCATATTCACCGGCGATGGTCCTTTCCGCCGCCGCCTTCACCGCCCGGAATGACGCTTCACCGGCGATTTTCGATACTATACCATATTCCCGGCGCAATTCATCGGGTCCACAATCACGAATATTAACCTTCAAGCCTTTAAATTCCGTTTCCAACGCCTCGCCGGGCCCGAAAACTGTTATATCCACATTGATCGGCAATTCTCCGCTCAACAATGCTTTCCGAATAATTTCCGGTCCGATGCCGTTTATATCCCCGGAGGTGACGGCTATTTTTATTAAGTAATCCATACTTTATGTTGTTCTCTATGCCTCTGTGTCTCTGTGGTAAATATTATAAAGCCGGAAACGAAGAGCGTTCCCGGCTCAAAACAAAGA
The DNA here is from genome assembly GCA_013202315.1 of Candidatus Tariuqbacter arcticus. Classification (GTDB taxonomy): domain Bacteria; phylum Electryoneota; class Tariuqbacteria; order Tariuqbacterales; family Tariuqbacteraceae; genus Tariuqbacter; species Tariuqbacter arcticus. The sequence continues at coordinate 2,380 of JABMRZ010000099.1, forward strand.
CAGCGGGGACATAACATAGAGAAATCGACCCTCACTTGCCAGGCGCTTTCGCTTCAACGACTAAAACATCTTCGGTTAAAACAAGCGGCTCGGTGGTGATGGTGAATAGTTCTTGTGGAGTATAATGAGTTCTCGCATCGAGGATTTCAATGCCGATGAGTCTGACTTCTTTGTCGAAATCCAGGTTAAGACCATCTTTCACATCAACAGTGTGATGGACATAATCCTCACGCAGCCGGATATAGAGCGCGCCAACTTGATTATCATATTCGATTCTCATTTGTAGAACACTGAATTTTCATTACTTAATTAAACCCTTTAGATAGGACTTTAGTTTCTTGAAGTACTGTTGTGGTTTTCATTTCCGCACACCCTATAAGCGTCATTCCACCCCCAAACCGTCATTCCTGCGTAGGCAGGAATCCAGCTTTTTAAAACAGTCCGATATATAAATCATCCCAGTTCGGATTCATTCTTTCAATAGCATTGATTTTCCACTGCCGCTTCCACTTTTTCATCTGTTTTTCCCGTGTTATAGCGTCTCGAATATCAGTGAATTCTTCGTAATATACCAGTATTTTCGTACCATACTTCTTGGAAAAGCCCTCGATTAGTCCTTCTTTATGTTCATATACCCTTCGCATTAAATCGCCGGTAACTCCAATGTAAAGAGTTCCATTTCTTTTATTAGCCATTATATAAACGAAGCTCTGTTTCATTTGTCGTGCTGTGGATTCCTGCCTTCGCAGGAATGACGCCCTGCGGGCGCTATAGTTTAGTTGTTTGAAATGGCAGGGTTGAGACAACCCTGCCTCCGCCTAGTGGAGTCGGGATTGTCTCAATCCCGACATCTTGTATTAACCCCAATTCCCAATCCCCAATTCCCAAAAATCCCAAATCCCAATTCCTAATTCCTTCTTTAATTTAAAAAATCCGCCGAATTATGCAAATTTCCGCATTTTTTTCTTGACAAAATGATTCAAAACCGTTATAATATAATTGCCGAACGGATAGCTCTTTTTTTTTAATCTGTGCTTTATGAGGCAAACTCTCTTGTCCGTAGTACAATCGGGCGAATGGAAACATTTGCCCCTGGAAGTTAAAGTGCTACGGGCACAGGGAGTTATCTGTTCGGCGACAATAACACCCGAAACTTTCAGGGGTTTTTTTGTCGCCCATATAGTGAACGCACGCTTTGACGCCCCGCCAGGCAAGGAACTCCAAGTTATTTCGATAAATAAAAAACAAAATCAACAAGGAGAGAAAAATGAAGTTATTTACTATCAACAATTTCAAGAATTACTCATTCATCAATGTGGTGTTGGTTTTAATAATATTAGCGGGATGTGCCACCACATCAATGATGATAACTGTAAAAAGACCTGCCGAAGTAAACCTCAAGGGTTACGAAAAAATTGCAATCGGTACTATTTCAGGTACCGATAGTAGAGATATAGAAGATGCCCTAACTACAGAGCTTTTTGCTTCAGGCAGGTTTGAAGTCCTTGACCGCAACCACCTTCAACAAATTTTAAGAGAACATAATCTAAACCTGACAGGCGCCATTGATCAAACTACAGCCGCCGAATTGGGTAAATTCATAGGCACAGCTGTTTTAGTTTTCGGACGCGTTCAAACAAATAAGACAGATGACAATGTTACCAAAGGTGAACCCTGGCAGGACAAAAAAGGGGGATGGCATCAAAATTACACGAGAGAAGTCAATCATATTCTAAAGGTTAATTTACAAATAGTCGATATGCAGACTGCAAAGATATTGGCAGTTCGTAACCTTACCGCTGAAAAATCAGCCAAGAAGTACGCAGACAAAAAGACACCAGAAGAAATCGACTATACACCTTTAAAAAGCGCTTGTATTCATAAAATCATTTCAGATTTTATGAAGACAATTGCACCATATGATATTCAGCTTAAAGCTACTTTCCAAAAGGATAAGAATTTACCTGAAGTAGAAAGCGCCATTACTCAACTTAAAATTGGAGAATGGGATGAAGCTTTAAATCTGTTTAGAAAAGCTGTGGATAAACAGGGACTTGATCCTAAAATTCAAGCTAAAGCTTACTATAATTTAGGATTGGCGCAAATGTACGGTGGAATCTACGAAGAATCTCTCAAAAATCTAAAAAAGGCGATGAGTCTCCAACCTAATAACAAGATGTATCAAAAAGTATTTACGCAATGCAAAGATGAAAAAGATAAAGCAGATAAACTCGAAGAGCAATTATGATAAACATCTTATTATTATACTCAATGCAGAATTAGTTATTTTCATCGCCTTCAGCGTAAATCAGCGGTTTAAAAACAATAAGCGTTTCCCTCCTCGGCGGGGCTGGGTGACGCTTTTTTACTTTAAAAACAGGGGTTAGGAATTGGGAGTTGGGAATTGGGAATTGGGAGTTGGGAATTGGGAATTGGGAGTTGGGAATTGGGAATTAGTAATCAGCTTCAGCTTCGGTCCGCTGTACAGCGGATCAATCTCGACATATTTTTATGCCTTGTTGTCAAGTTGAGTGATGGTTTCCACTTGCTTTTATGCTTAGACTTCCTTATATTGATTATCTAACAAACAAGGGGGCATGATGAATACAATACCTTCCACAGAAGTCGGTAGTCATATCGATGAAATCCTGCAAGAAGTGGAACAGGAAATCGTGCGGATAACCCGACATAATAAGCCGAAAGCGGTGATTATTTCATACGAACTCTACGAATCACTATTGGAAACATTGGAAATCCTCAGCGATTCGGAAATGATTGAAAGTATACAAACAGCAGAGCGCGAAATCGCTGAAAGTGAATATGTTAACTGGGAGGATTTCAAAAGAAACCTTGAGAATTGAACAACTTTAAATAAGTGAGACAAATATGTCCATCATAGAAAAAAAACTCCGCCTTGAAGGTCCCTTAGGCGAAAGGGAAGTAACGGCGCTATTCGACAGCGGAGCTTCGGTTTCCTGCATCCGCCCGGATATAGCCGAAGCGCTGGAACAGCCAATCCCTTTGCGGAAACCACTGCAAATATCTACCGCCGATGAGAAAAATTCCATGACGGTGAACGAAGAAGTGGCTTTACACTTCTATATCGATGACCTTCGCTTTTGGACAGAATTCTTCTTGGTTCCTGGATTAAGCGAGGAAGTCATCATTGGAGTTTCCACTATGCAGCAGTGGCGGTTCAAACTCGACTTCGAAAAGGAAGAAGTAATAATCGACCCCCGGGTGACCAGAATGAGGATTTAGAAGCCAAAACTAATGGCTATTTCAGTTTTAAAAGTATTTGCATTTCAACGCAATCAATTCCATCAGCGCAAATCAGCGGTTTAAAAACAATAAGCGTTTCCCTCCACGGCGGGGTTGGGAGACGCTTTTTTACTCTTGAAAATAGGGATTAGGGATTGGGAGTTGGGAGTTAGGAATTGGGAATTGGGAGTTGGGAATTAGTAATCAGCTTCAGCTTCGGTCCGCTGTACAGCGGATCAATCTCGACATATTTTTATGCCTTGTTGTCAAGTTGAGTGATGGTTTCCAC
>JABMRZ010000100.1 GCA_013202315.1 Candidatus Tariuqbacter arcticus
GAATATTATTTAAATGTAGATAAGATAAGACATTATTTTTAAGAATGGCTATATAAAAGACTAGCAAGATTTTTTATTTAGACCATTAAATCGGCGCTCGGCATAGCGAAGAAAGGATTAATTGTAGACTTAGAATCCACAACATAGAGTCGTCGACTGCGGAGAGTCAACAGCACGCTTCATTCGCAGGAATGATAAATAATCCGAAGCCTGCAGCCTATAGCCTATTTTCAAAGAAATAAGGGGAGCCGCAAAACAACTCCCCGCCAGAATACAATCTGATTTTCTTACTATCTTCTCACTTTATTCAGCTGTTCGCTGACCTTGCCGAAACGCCTTTCCCGTTTCTGGTAGTCGGCGATGGCGTCGTATAGTTCCTTTTCGCGAAAATCCGGCCATAGAATCGGCGAAACATGTATCTCGGTATAGGCCAGCTGCCACAACAGAAAATTGCTGATGCGGTTTTCACCGGAAGTGCGTATCAACAGATCCGGGTCCGGCATCCCCGCGGTGTAAAGCTCGCCGCCGAAAGTTTCACCGTCGACCGATTTCACCCCCTTCGCCAGCAGACTGTTGACCGCATGCAATATTTCATTCCGCCCGCTGTAAGACAGCGCCAGGCAGAGATTCAAGCCGGTATTGTCATTCAAAGCGGCTTTAGCTTCCTCCATCGCCGCTTTAGCATCTTTAGGCAAATCATCCAGCGAACCGATGGTCAACAGCCGCACATTGTTCTTCATCAAATCAGCCACTTCTTTGCGAATGGTCCTCACCAAGAGAGCCATCAGGGCGGAGATTTCCATTTTTGGGCGCTTCCAATTTTCGGTGGAAAAGGTATAAAGAGTGAGGTATTCCACTCCGATTTCTCCGCAAATGCGCACAATTTCGCGGACGGAATTTATCCCCTCCCGGTGGCCCGCAACCCTGGGCAAATTCCGCTTCTTTGCCCATCGCCCATTGCCGTCCATAATGATGGCGATGTGCCGGGGAACGCTTTCCCGCTCTATAATCTCCGAACGGTATTTCTTTAGATCCACTTTCATTTCATAAGCGAATAATGCAATATGAATGCCAGCGATGCCGGTAAAAATCTAATTCCTTACCAGCTCTTTAATAACAATTAATATTATTGTCTTTTTTCTTCAATAACAACATTCCAGTTCCCGTTTGCAGAAATTATACTTAAATAATATCGGCCTCTTTTTTTGTATAACCATGATTCACCGGTTTCAGCACCATCAACTGATAATTCTGGAAATCCTCCTGTTTCCATAATATCTTGCCCTTCGTTGACGATACATATATAAAGCGTGCTGCTTTCACCCGTAATCTTATACTTCATTATTGCTGGTGCGCCAGATAGTTCAAAAGGTGCAGATTTCTTATTACCTGTGCCAGATATATTTATTATTTCAACCCGTTGTTTATTTTCCTGAGAGACTACTTTTTCTTGAATTGTCCCACCTAGCTCCTTGTATTTCTTGAAAGCTTCTTTAGCCTTTTCAGTTTCCCCTATATTGGCATAAACTGTAAATAGATGATACCAAGCGCTTATATTATCAGGCTCCAATTCAACCACCCTTTCGAGATAAGGAATCGCTTCCTTATACATTTCCGCTTTCCACAGAGAACTGACCAGGTTCATCAAGGTTTCCACATCGTCAGGATTGATTTCCAATACCTTATCAAAGCTCGCCTTCGCCTTATCGAATTCATCCATTTGGAAGTACAAAACCCCCAAATTGAACCACAAATTGGGTTTGTCCGATTTTGTTTTCAGCACTTTCTCATACATCTCTATCGCCTTTTCGGAATCGCCCTGCTCCTGATAAATCAACGCCAACTGCGATATTGCGGTGATATTATCCGGTTCCAAATCCAGCATAGCCTTATAAGCCGGTACAGCTTCATCAAACCTGTTGTTCTGAAAATAAATATTCGCCAGGTTGATGCGTACCGCCAAATCTTCGGCTTCAGTGTCCATACTGATGAAGTGTTTATAATCGGCGATGGCATTTTCTATCAATTCAGCTTTTTGCTCAGGGTCCTCCGCTTCATTCGACAGCTGGAGGTAGCACATTCCCCGCTCTTTATATCCTTCAATATTGGTCGGATCGACTATCACCGCCTTTTCGAAGTAATCGAGCGCTTTCTCATACTTCTGGTCATTGAAGAAAGGCACGCCCTCGTTATAGAACTTCACCCAGAGTTCCTCGCGCTCGTCGTAAATCTCGCTGTAAAATCTATCGCTGATTTTCAGAGAATTATCGAACGCTTCCGACATCTTAACATAATCATATTTCATTCGGTAGCACTGACCAAGGTCAAAATATGCCTTGTCATTTTGCGGGTTTTCAGCGATTTCAGCCAGATAATACTCAATGGCTTTGTTATATTCGCCTTGACTGTTGTAAATTTCCGCCGACTGCATATTTACCGATTTCATCGCACAGCCGGCGAAAACCAACATAGAAATTAACCCCACTATTAATAGATTACGCATAAGTAATTCCTCCAGCAAGAATTGATTGTATAACGGTTTTTCACTTTGCTTAGCTCTCCTCAACAGTCCCTCTAAAGTCATCATTCCCGGAAAGCCTGGATCGATTCCAGATAAGTCGGAATGATATTTTAATGAGACCGATAATTTGATTTTACCGAGTTAAATACATAACCAACTAATTTCATAGAGTGTATGAAAGTGATAATTGCTTCCAGCACAGAATCAATTAATTTAAACAATATTAGCCAATAAAATCAAGCATTATCTTTAAAATTATAAGGCGGGCGGTGGATCCCCTTTTCGGTGATAATCGCTGCTATCAAATCCGCCGGTGTGACATCGAATGCCGGACTCCATACTTTGACCCCCTCCGGGGCAATCCTGCGTCCGAAACCTTCCACCACTTCTGAAGGTTCACGCTCCTCGATTGGAATATCATCCCCGGATTTCGTCCCCGCATCCAAAGTGGAATACGGCGCCGCAACATAGAAGGGAACATTATGATATTCGGCGGAAACCGCCAGTCCGTAAGTCCCTATCTTATTAGCGGTGTCTCCGTTCGCCGCAATCCGGTCCGCTCCGGTTATACAGCAATCAACCTTCTTCAGTTTCATCAAATCAGCCGCCATGTTGTCGCATATTAAAGTTACCTCCACTCCGGCGCGCATCAATTCCCAAGTGGTTAAGCGCGCGCCCTGCAGAAGCGGGCGGGTCTCATCGGCGTAGACATGCACCTTCTTCCCCGCCGAATGCGCGTTGAATATTACCCCCAGAGCGGTGCCGAAACCACCGGTCGCCAGCCCGCCGGCGTTGCAATGGGTTATTACCGTGCACACATCCGGCAGCAGTTTAGCCCCGTGTTCACCGATCGCCCGGCACATAGCGATATCTTCATTTAAAATCTCCTGCCCCAGCGTTTTCAAGCCCTTGAAAACAGCTTCATTCCCCTCTTCGGCATATTCGTCTATCAATTTTTCCGCCCGCTTCAATCCCCAGAACAGGTTCACCGCCGTAGGCCTGGTGGCGGCGATTTCTCGCAGCGCTCCTTTTAGTCTATAGAGAAAATCGACCGGATTCAAATTAACCAATTCTTTCGCCGCCAGCGCCGCCGCGAATACTCCGGCGATGCCGATAGCGGGCGCGCCTCGGATTGCCAAACGCATAATCGCATCGTTCATCACCCGGTAATCGGTTATCTCCAAATATTCCTCTGTCAGCGGCAATTTGGTCTGCTCGATGATGACCGCCGCATCACCGTCCCAATAAATCGTCCTAAAATCGAAAAGGTTCTCTTCTATGATATTATCCTTGTTAATGTGTACTCTGAAAATAGGATGGAGGCTATAGGCTGTTGGATTTAGTCCACCGACTGGAGGTTTCCCCGCTCCAGCCTGTCA
>JABMRZ010000101.1 GCA_013202315.1 Candidatus Tariuqbacter arcticus
ATGCTTGGTGGTGCGAGGATTCGCGAAGTGAAGCCCTCGCATGAGGGTTTATCTTATTAACAATAACCGCTGAGTTTCAACCTTATCGGACACCTGAAGCCTGCAGATGTACAATCCGGTTGCGGCATCGGCGCCGGTATCGGATGTGCCATCCCATACGACTGTATGTTCACCGGCTGAAACATAAACATCCTTCAAAGCCCGCACCTTCTGCCCCAAAATATTGTAAATATCGATTGTAACATATCCCGGCGCAGACAGATGATACCTTATATTCGCAGTGGGATTGAACGGATTGGGATAAATCGGATATATTTCAACTTCGCGGGGGACATCATAGCCATATTCAGGCTCCGCGCCGATACCGGTTACCGGATTGCAGGTGAAGACCAATTCCCAGGAAGTCCCGGCGGGATATTCGCCCATCCCTTGATGCCATACATACATCAAAGCGAAATTGTCCATCACCACTACGGTCAAGCAGTTATGCGAGAGCAAATTAATATCATAGGCGCGGAAGGGGAATAATATCGTAGGATGGCGGAAGCCCCACTTGCTGGTGTATCCGGGACTACCGTCGCGGAGCATAGTAACGGTAACTTTCACCGTATCGATGCCGACCCCCGGTGTTACTTCAATTTCTTCGCTATACAGAGAACCGGGAATGACACCCGCATTGACATCCAGCCTGGCTTCCAATGCGGGGTCGCCATATAGCGCTGAACCGTTCAAATCCGGCGGATTTGCGCCGGGCGTTCCGTTCTGAATGTCGAAATACAGATTCTGATTCGCCAGGAAATACGCCTCGGGCCAGGTGTAATACCCCTGCCGGTTGAAGAAGGCTTTAGTTCCGCCGTGCTGATGGCTGTTTGAACCTTCAGTAATCGTATACCCGGTCATTAAGTATGCGCCGCCGGTGTGAATCCAAGCCGGCGCCATGGAATTCATATTTGAAATCTTGCCCACATAGCAGTTGCCCAGCGAGAAATATATCTTGGGATTGATTGAATTGGCGTTGATATTCGGTCCCGAATACGGGTCGCCGTATAGCTGTCCGTCAGAGGAGCGGAAATAACCTTCCTGCCCGGAAGTGGGATAGTGCAACTGCCATTGGTCATGATTCCCATGCCCGCTGGTAACGAAAATATCCACCGGGTCGAAATTGAACATTTCGATGCCGTCATTTATCATAGTCATAAGGGTATCGGTTCTGTCCGTCGGCCCGTTAGTGTAAGATGTCGTTCCCAGCGAATCCAATACCTTGACATGATACTGACCGTAAGTGGCTTCATTGGTGCCGATGCCCTGGGGATAGTAATATGTATCGCAGCTGCTGGTGCCGCCCAGTAGCGTTTTGACGGCGAATCCCGGCGCGGTGGAAATCCTCAAAGCGTCTTCCGCATCGTAGCCGGTTATTATGCCCCATATCGCATCTCCGTATGGGTCGGCGTCCAATTGACGGTGGAAGGGCCAGACATCATTTTGGATGAAGCTGGGGCTGGCGGTCAATGGTTCGCAGACGAAACCTATATGCGATGGGTGGTATAAAGCGACAGCGTTGCGGACTTCGGCCAGTGAATTATTCCAGATGAACAACTGCCCCTGATACCTGTTCAATAAAGCGTCCGCCACCGCCGCCCAATCCGGGTCGTTATAAGTGGACTGCTTGATGACCACCGCATAGGTGATGGGCGGAGGGGGCTGATAAAATATCTCGAACACATCATCCGATTCGTCCTCCGCCACATTTTCGCAGGCGTCATAAACCACAACCTTAATCTTGCATTCCTCCGAAGGCGTATTCGCCACATTCCAATTGAAGCTCTGCGGATTGCCGGACTGAGCCACTATGACTTCCCAGCTTGCGCCTCCGTCAGTGGACAAGAACAGGGTGTCGCCCGCTATATTGACATTGTCGTCGGCTTCCCATTCAATGGTGAACCACCCTCCGGTCGGCATCGATTCTCCGCCGTTGGGGGCGGTCAGAGTAACCGTCGGCGGTTCCTCATCGAGCGCAATCGAAAAAACAGCGTCGGAAATATCCTCATCGGAAAGCCCGGAACCGTCATACACTACCACTTTTATCAAGCATTCATCGGAAGGAGTATTGGGGATGAGCCAGGTATGACTCTGCGGGTTGCCGGTATGGGCGGCGATTAATTCCCAACTCGCCCCGTTATCGATTGAGCAGAATACGCTGTCGCAATTTACGCCCACATTGTCGATAGCCGTCCATAGAATCTCCTGCTCTTCTCCGACAATCCAGGTTTCGCCGCCGTTGGGCACATCGACGGTAACTTCAGGCGGTATTGTGTCGGGAATGCCGGAAATATATGTGATATTATCGAAATAAATGTCGCATATATGGTCGCCGAAGCCGTTTAAGTTATTCCCGGCGAAAGACAGATTGACGGTCAGCCCCGCCCATTGGGCTAAGCTGAGGGTGTGAGTTTCCCAGGGATAGTAATTGGCGGAGCCTCCGCCGCCGCCAGTTTGAAAGAGCTGGTCATAGTTTCCGCTATATTCGATCCAAACATCGCCCCCATCATGCCAATTGGAGCCTGAAACTTCCATATCGAATTGAAGGGAATCGTTGACTCCGATAATGGTGATTTCCTGAGTCACCATTTCATACATATTGTTGGGCGTGGAAGAACCGGAAGCGCTTCCTGCGTTGATGTGAATATGCCCGCACCAGCTGCCCTGATGCTGAATCACATCCGCTATATGAGGTCCGGTTACCGTCCAGCCGGTGAAGTCGCCCGTCTCAAAATCGCCGTTTATTATCGTCAGGGTTTGATAGAATATTTCAAACAGACCGTCCGATTCATCCTCCGCGGTATTGCCGCTTGGGTCGTAGACCACCACCTTGATTAAGCATTCTTCGGAAGGGCTGTTGGGGATATTCCAATTATAGGTTTGCGGATTCCCGGTCTGGGAATCTATAACTTCCCAGTTTGCACCGCCATCGATGGATAAAAACAGGGTATCCCCGGCGATAGCCGCGTTATCGTCAGCTTCCCAGGTGATGTCGAAATACCCAAAAGTCGGCAGCGATTCTCCCCCGTTGGGAGCTATTAGAGTAACCGTCGGAGGAACATTATCAGCGGTAATGGTGAATGCAGCGTCGGAAATGTCCTCATCGGAATTCCCCGAACCGTCATATACGACAACTTTTATCAGACATTCATCCGAGGGAGTGTCAGGGATAGTCCAGGTATGACTCTGCGGGTTACCTATATGAGCCGCAACGAATTCCCAGGTTGCCCCATTGTCGGAGGAATAGAATATGGTATCGTGGACTACACCCACATTATCGTCGGCGGTCCACAGAATCTCCTCCTCCCCTCCGACCAGCCAGACTTCGCCGCCGTTGGGCACATCGACGGTAACTTCGGGCGGTATGGTGTCCGGCTCGCCCAGCATATATACTATATTATCGAAATATATATCGCATATATGGTCGCCGAAACCGTTCAAGTTGTGCCCGGCGAACGATAAATTAACCACCAATCCTGCCCATTGACCCAAACTGACATAATGCCTTTCGGGCGGATAATATTGAGCCGAGCCTCCCCCGCCGCCGGTTTGATAGAGTTGAGTATATACCCCGCCGGATTCAACCCAAACATCACCGCCGTCATGCCAATTGGAACCGGAGACTTCCATATCGAATTGCAGTGAATCATTGACCCCGCCGACGATAATTTCCTGGGTTACCATCTGGTACATATTGGTGGGAGTCCCGGAATTGGAAGCGCTCCCGGCGTTGATGTGAATATGCCCGCACCAACTGCCGAGATGCTGGATTACATCAGCGTTATGCGGTCCCGTTACCGTCCAGCCGGTGAAATCGCCCGTTTCAAAATTACCGTTGGTTATCTGCCCCATCGCCGGGATGACGGTGAAGATTGTCAGGGATACCAATAAAAATAGTTTTTTTGAGGACATAATTTTCCTCCTCTAGTTGTTTTGTAATAATTAGTACCATAATACAAAAATTCTTGTTTTTTCTGGCAGAATATCGTATTATATTATGTTTTATGTAGACTTACAAAGTCTGCAAGGCTCATGGTTCATGTCTTAATG
>JABMRZ010000102.1 GCA_013202315.1 Candidatus Tariuqbacter arcticus
ATTCTGGGCTGGGAAACCCAGCCCTTACAAGAATGGGACAACAATTAATATCGCTTATTATAACTCGTAATATTATAGTTAACAATAATATATTCAAGGAGTGAATTTCATTGAAGCTTTGTGTCGTTGGAACCGGTTATGTGGGGTTGGTCACCGGAACCTGTTTGGCGAATACTGGTAATAATGTTATAGGGGTTGACATTGTAGGGGAGAAGATTGCAAAATTACAAAAAGGTGAATTGCCTATTTATGAGCCGGGACTTAAGGAAATCCTCGTCGAGAATATGGAGAAAGGGAGACTACAATTTACTACTGACATTGATAATGCGGTCAAGAATTCTCTGATTATTTTCATTACCGTTGGGACTCCATCCGATGTCGATGGATCAGCCGATTTGAAAGCGGTGCTGCAAGTCGCTGCGAGTGTTGGCAAGGCTATGAACGAATACAAAATCATTGTGGACAAGAGCACCGTTCCGGTCGGAACTGCGTTAAAAGTAACAGAGGAAATTAAAAAGTACACCCAGGAAGAATTTGATGTGGTGTCCAATCCCGAATTCCTCAAGGAGGGGTATGCGATTGAAGACTTTATGAAGCCTGACAGGGTAGTGATTGGCGCGGATTCAGAGCGGGCGAAAAAAGTTATGCGGGATTTATATGCCCCCTTCGTGCGAACCGGTTCACCGGTGATATTTATGAGCGTCAAGGCGGCTGAGATAACTAAATACGCCGCTAACGCATTATTGGCTACAAAAGTTACCTTCATGAACGAAATCGCAAATTTTTGTGATGAAGTCGGCGCCGATGTGAATGAAGTGAGGATGGGAATCGGCGCGGATAAACGCATAGGTCCTCGATTCCTCTTCCCCGGGGTTGGATATGGCGGCTCCTGCTTCCCCAAGGATGTGCGCGCTCTAATCCGCACCGCTAAAGACTGCGGAAGCTCAATGCAAATCCTTGAAGCGGTGGAAGAAGTCAATATTCGACAGAAGACGGTCCTCTTTGAAAAAGCCTTCAGACATTACAAAGGTTCGTTAAAAGGATTGAAATTCGGCATTTGGGGTTTAGCCTTCAAACCGCGAACCGACGATATGCGAGAAGCGCCTTCCATTGAAATTATCAATAAACTCTTGAAGGCTGGGGCGAAAGTCAGCGCCCATGATCCTAAGGCTATCGATACTGCTGAAGAAATCTTCGGTGATAAGGTTGAATTCCACGATGATCAATACCGGGTTCTTGATGATGCGGACGCCTTGATGCTGATTACGGAATGGAATGAATTCCGTGAACCGGATTTTGATATGATTAAGAAGCGAATGAAAAAACCGGTGATTTTCGATGGCAGAAATATCTGGTCGCCCCGGAAAATGGCAGAATTGGAATTCACTTATTATTGTATTGGACGGCCTTAAAATACAGTCTGAAACCTTCTCATAGTTTAAGTTGAAAAATTATCGGCAAATATTTATATTCTATTATGGAATTCCTTTGTGGAGGAATTTGATCGCCTGTTCCTTGAAAACCGTTTGCTTTATCCTTCCATTAGCGTGTTTATCGCTGTTATTCGCCTGCGCTAAAGTCGGTCCTCCGCCCGGTGGAAGAATTGACAAAGCTGGGCCTGAAATTATGGAAGTTCATCCTCAGGACGGTGATACAGGAGTCCCCTTGAACACCAAGCTTGCTTTAACAGTGAATGAATGGTTTGACCATAATTCTTTCCAAGATGCATTCTTCATTTCGCCGGAGCCCCGGGGTAAAACTAAATTTAAATTCAGCCTTCATAAGATTGTTGTGTCTTTTAAAGATGGCTTGGAGGAAGACAAAACCTATATCATAACTGTCGGAACCGCCTTCAGAGATTTAATCCGAAATCCTATGGAAAAGAGTTACACCTTCGCTTTCAGCACTGGATATCGTTTCGATTTTGGAGTAATTCAAGGTAGAGTTGTGGGCGATAAGTCCGGTTTAGTTGCAGCGTTATATCCGCTTGTTGATGATGAGATTGATTTTAAAGAGGAGAAAGGTGAGTATATGACCCAAACCGGTGCCGAAGGCGGATTTGTGTTCAGTTATTTGCCCAGAGGCGATTACCGGCTGCTGGTGTTTTCCGATTCCGATGGTGACAGGCTCTATGATCCTGATAATGAAGAATTAGGGCTTTCCTGGATGGATTTTTCAGTCGATGAAGACACTTCCCAAGTAATCCTGATAAAATCGAAGAAAAGACCCCCCCAGCCGCCGATTATTAATTCCATCAATCCTCGCGACCGGGAACATCTGGAAATCATCCTCGATAGACCGCTTGAAGCGCTCCCCAATCCGGCTCAAGTAATAATAATTGACACGCTGAAGGCTGATTCCCTGCTTGTTCACGAACTGTATCGGCACCCTCTTGATTCGGCGCGATTGATTCTAACCACAGCCCCTTTGGATTCTTTCGAATATTATATCTTCATTCGCGGCGGGTCGGACTTTGCCGGAATGATAATGGAAGATTCGTTAATATTCACCGGCTATGCCCAATCAGACACCTTGCCGCCGAAAATAATGGAATATACCGCTGAGGGTGATTCACTATTAGGAAGCTTAGAAATAACTTGCAGTGAACCGGTCAAAATGGAAAAACTGCTTCAAGGGTTTAGTTTCTCCGATTCCACCCGCTCGGCGCCGGAAATCTCGGTCGCAAGTCCGCATCCCTGTAAGTATGAATTGGAATCTGAAGACTTCACCGCCGGTGATACAGTCTTATTTAACTTGGCGATGTTGGAAGATTTATACTGGAATCATTCCCCCGACTCGTTGATGGTTATCTTCATCAATGAAATAAGGGCGGAAGAGAAAAAGGAGAATGTGGGAAGTTTATCGGGAACCGCCCTTTTTGAGAGAGATTATTCGATAGTTATAATTGCCAGAGCCGGAGGCAGAGATATCAAGAGTCTGAAATTAGATGCTCCAGGTGATTTCAGATTCGAGGAGTTGCCTTCCGGGTATTATACTTTTGAGGCGTTTGTTGACACAGATAGAAACGGCCGGTATGATTATGGCTTGCTGACGCCGTTCAGGTATCCCGAAAGATTCATTGTGTTGGAGGACAGCTTTCGAGTCCGTTCGGGCTGGGAAACGGGCGAAGTGGAAATTAAATTCGATTGAGGATATTTCGTTTTTTATCATTCGAGACAACCAAATTATTTATAATATTTAACCATATAAATTACAGCGACTAAGTAAAGCATAATCGATAATGACATATTCAGTTATTATGGCTGGAGGGGTTGGTTCCCGTTTTTGGCCTATGTCTCGCCGCGCTCGTCCCAAGCATTTGCTGCCTCTTGTGAATGGGATGCCTTTGATAGAAGCGACTATTAAGCGGGTTCTGCCGATAATTCCTCAAGAGAATATCATCATCGTTACCAATGAGTATCAATATCGGCGCATCTTTGAAATACTTCCCTGGTTGAATGAAAATTCCTTTCTAATCGAGCCTTTCGGCCGCAACACTGCGCCCTGCATCGGATTGGCAGCGGTCCGAATCAAGGCGCAAGATCCCACTGCGGTGATGGCAGTGCTGCCCGCCGATCATATAATCGATGATGTGGCGGAGTTTCAGAAATGCCTGCAACAGGCGATCGAAATCGCCCGCGAAGATGATAGTCTGGTTACAATCGGCATCCCGCCGACCCGGGTTGAAACCGGATACGGCTATATTCAGCGTAATCATAGACTGAATGACCACCTGCCCATTTATCAAGTCAAGACATTCGCTGAAAAACCGAATCTAGCAACAGCCAAACGCTTTATTAAAAGCGGAGATTTCTATTGGAACAGCGGTATTTTCATCTGGCGCGTCGATGTGATTATGAAGCATTTTGAAGAATTCCTGCCTGAGCTTTATCAAAGACTCTGCGAAATCGAAGAACTCTCAACCGCTCCGGATGCGAAAAAACAGCTTCGATATATTTACCGCCGAACTAGAAACATCTCAATCGATTATGGGATAATGGAGCGAGCCCCATCAGTAAAAGTCATCGAAGGAAAATTCGGATGGGGCGATATCGGTTCCTGGGAAGAAGCTTATCGTCGAACTGCGAAAGATAAAAATGGCAACGCTTCCGTGGGCGAACATTTGTTTCTTGGCTCCCGGAACTGCTATGTTAATTCCGCTAAAAAATTCGTCGCTGTTGTCGGACTTGAAAATGTAATTGTGGTGGATAGTGGAAATGCCCTGTTGGTCTGCGATAGAAACAACGCTCAAGATGTGAAGGAAGTAGTGGAACAATTGGAACGCAGGAAAGCCAAACGATTTCTTTAGTTTGCAAAAGGAAAAACTATTAACTCATTTAACCGCTTTGGCGGAACAATTGGGATTGGAAGTCCGAGAAGAAAAAGGTGACTTCAAAGGAGGGCTATGCAAAGTCGATGATATGAATTACATCTTCCTCAACCGCCAGCATAATACCCTGCAGAAAATAACTGTACTGGCGGATGTTCTCAGTCAGCAATCACTGGAAGGCGTGTTCGTTCTGCCTGCAGTGCGGGATTTTCTGAACGAACATAGGAAGGTGGGTTAAGAACCCACCCTACGACTCGTGCCCACGCGCCCGCGTGGGAATGCATACTGATCGCTATTTTCAAGGTAAACCC
>JABMRZ010000103.1 GCA_013202315.1 Candidatus Tariuqbacter arcticus
ACTTAGAATGGAAATTGGGTATGGATTCCCGCAAAAAGCATGCGGGAATCCCAGCCCACTAAATCCTAAACCCTAAACCCTATTTTAAAGAAAAGGATAAAACTCGCTATTGAGCCCCCTCCGCCTGTAAGACTTTAATAGGGGTCATAACGAGTATCCATAAATCCAGAGTGAAACTGCAGTTTTCAATGTAGTATAAATCCATCTGTACTCTTTCTTTATAAGATGTTTTCTGCCGTCCATTCACTTGCCAATAACCGGTTATAGAAGGCTTCATACTGAGTAATACATCTTTATGAGAACCATACTTTACAAGTTCATCCGGGTGAATCATTCGCGGACCGATAAGTGACATTTCGCCCTTGAGAACATTGAATAACTGAGGGATTTCGTCCAAACTGAATTTACGCAGGAAGGCTCCTATTAAGGTTACCCTAAAATCGTTCTCAAGTTTATGTTTTTCTTTGAATTCTTCATATAATTCCGGATGAGCCGAAATAATCTCATCCGCTTCAATAACCATAGTGCGGAATTTATACGCGTGAATTTCTTCGCCGCCTATTCCCATAATCCTACGGCGGTAAATTACCGGACCCTTTGAAGTAATCCCTAAGGCGATTACAATTAACAACACCAAGGGCGACAGCAATACAATCAATATCAGCGTTACGGTGAAATCAAAGACTCTTTTACCCCAACGCCGATAGAGTTCTCTGTTTATTCGATTCAACAATTTCATATATGAAACGAGAGTAATTTTCGAGTATTTTTTCACGGGCGAAGTTTTTTTCTACATAAAGGCGCCCCTGCTTCCCCATTTCTATTCCCAATTCGGGAGTATTCAATAACTTCATAACGGCAGTTTTAAGAGCGGGGGGATTTTCCGGCTCAACTACTATCCCGCATCCCGCCTGCCCTATGAATTTCGCCGTTTCACTGTTCTCATTTACCGCCGCTAAGAGAGGGCGGCCGCTGGCGCAGCTGGTCATCAATTTGGAAGGAATACAAATGTCGGTCACGCTTTTCTTTTGAGTAATAGCCAGCGCATCGGAAGCGGCTAATAAATCGGGGAATACTTCCGGCGGCTGCAATGGTAAAAACATCACATTTTCAAGATTGCATCGTTCAGAATATTCCAAGAGATAGGCTTTTCTGGCTCCTTCTCCCACCATAAGGAAACGGACTTTCCTGCAATTGCCGTCGGTCATCAATCCAGCGGATTGGAGTAGTGTTTCAAGTCCTTGCTTGTTGCCCATATTACCCGCATAAGTCACTACAAATTCATCATCGGCGATGCCATATTTTTCTCGGAAACCGTTCATCCGAGTCGAAGGTTTGATGATTGAAGTATCAACCCAATTCGGCAGCAGAGCGATCTTCTTCTTGCCCTTCAATCCTTTGCGAAGAAGATTTTCTTCGAATCCCGGTGAAATCACCACAATGCCGCTGGAAGCTCGATAAATATGCCCTTCAATCAGTTTCAATATGTTTAATATCAACTTATTGCGCAGCATACCCAAAGCCACAGCCGTATCGGGAATCAAGTCCATAATATGAAATATAAATGGACAGCGCTTGAAACGGCTCAACAATTCAGCCGTTAAACCAATAGTAAGCGGCGGCGAAACGCAATAAATCAAATCGAAACGCTCTCTAAGAATTCCACCCCAAAAAGAAGAGAGGGTGAAAGAAAGATCATAACCCATTCGTTTTAAAGTGGATGGTGATTTAGGTATATAAATGGGGCAGCGAATTATCCTCACCCCTTTGTCGATCGACCTTTCAAACAAACGCTGACGAAAACCGGGATACAAACGCCAATGTGGATAATGAGGATAAGAAGTGACCACGGTGATTTCTTCCCCCTTGGCGGAGAGATATTCAGCCAAGTCGGTTATATACACGCCGGGCCCAGTTAGTTCAGGCTTGTAATTGTTACTGATGATGAGTATTTTCATCAGCAAAATCCAATAGAATCAAGAATTAAATGACTTCAGTTAGAACTGCGAAGGTCTCCGCCGCCGCTTTTCGCCAGGAAAAGTCCGAAACCCTCTCAAAGCCTTTAGCAACCAGTTGCCCGCGCAAAGCCTGATTATTCAGTAGTTGTATTAAAAGTCCTGCGAATTGTTCAGTATTATCGGGGTCGCAAATTATCCCAGCATCCCCTACAACCTCCGGGAGTGAAGTTCGATTTGAAGAAAGCACCGGACTGCCGCAAGCCATGGCTTCCAATATCGGCAGCCCAAACCCTTCAAAAAGCGAGGGGAAAACGAACGCTTCCGCCCCTTTTAGCAAATCCCGATAGTCTTCCCTGGATAAATAGCCCAGGAAATGGGTAACGGTTCCAATTCCCAAGGAATCAGCCTTACTCTCCAATCTCCGCCTTTCGCCTTCCAATACTCCAATTATTACTAAATTGCATTTCCCCTTAATTTCAGGCAGCGCCCTGGCGAAAATACGGAGCATACCATCTGCGTTTTTATGCCGGAGATGAGCTAAAGAAAGAATGAACCTCTCCGGCAGTGCAAGCTTTTCCCTTAGATTTGATATCGCATCATCCTGAAAATCAGCATTAAAGAACTTATGGTCGACACCTTCGTATATTACGGTCACCTTTCCGGAGCTATCGGGAAATTTTTCACATATATCATCAGCGGTAAATCTGGAATTTGCGATGATGCTATCAGCTTCATTACAGGTCTTTCTGTAAAGCCACCATTTGTATCGGTCTTTGAAAAAACCCTGACTGAAATGAGCGAAGTTTAAATCATGAATAGTCACCACTGAGGGGCACCGGCATTTGCCGATAGACAGCAAGGTCGCCGGGCTGAAATATAGATTGGGTTGGATGAATTTCAAAGTCCGCCTGACTATAAGATGTTCCAAGGGGACTCGGCGGTTCATTTTCGCAGGCAAATTATGGCTGAAAATATCCGCTTCAGGCGCATTCCGCTCGAAGAAATTGCGATTATCGCCGGCTGTTAAAAGAACCCAGGTTGCTTCGCTGAACCGCCTGACTAATTCGGGAATTAAACTGAAAATATAAGTTTTATTCCCGCCGGCGGGGGCATCAGCGGCGTAGCGAAGCGCGTTTACCATTATCTTCACGAACCCGCTAACTCTACATATAGTTGAGAATACTTATTGACCATAGCTTCAACGGTGAAGCGTTCACGATACCGTTTTTTTGCTTCAGAAGCGAGTTTTTGCCGCATTTCAGGCTGCTCATACAGTCTCAATATAGTTTCAGCCAAAGCCTGTTCATCTCCGACTTTGAAAAGCATTCCAGCTTCATTATCGCCAACGACTTCACGATTATTGGGGATATCCGAAGCGATGATAGGCAATCCGCCAGCCATATATTCCAGAAGCGTGATAGAAAGCCCTTCGAAAAGCGAAGGAAGAACAGCCGCATCGAATCCGGGAACGACTTTGGTGATATCATGCACAGAGCCGGTGAACTTCAATCTGTCCCCCAAATCCAAATCCTTCGCCATCCGGCGGAATTCCTTTTCATCCGGTCCTTCACCGACAATCACACCCATTATATTGCTGCAGCGAGGAATTAGGATTTTCATCGCTTTTAGAAAGCAATCCACCCCTTTTTGCCATTTGAGCCTGGTAACATTTCCCAGGACGAAAGTATCAGGCGAAGCTCCTATTTCCCTCCTGAATTCATCACGGCGCTTCGCAAAATCTACATATTCTATGGAAATGCCATTATGAATGACGACGGTATCTTTCAGGGGCGGCGGCTTGATGCTTCTGCGCATTTTCATCGCCGAATGAGAAACGAAGACCATTCGATCCGTCAACCGCTCAAGGAGAAAAAAGGGAATCGTATATAATGAACTCAAGAAACGGGATTTCATAGTCCAGCGATGGTGTTGATGCGGAAGCAAATGGTCGGTCCATATTATCGGCGTCCTGCCCTGCAGTCTGACTGCGATTCTGGTGAACAAACCGGCAAAACTGTTGTGACCGTGAACTAAATTGAAAGAACCTCGTTTTACAATTCGATATATCTTGAGAACCGCATTCCAATTCCACTTGCCATATATATTGACGAAATGCAGTGGAATATCCAACTTTTTCAAATCCTCAATCAGCGGTCCATCGCTGTTGCATATCAATTCTATATCGAAGAGCGATTCATCTAAATGGCGGATTAGGCTGAGGACGACCCGTTCTTCACCGCCCATAGTCTGGAACGGTTCCACCATCAGGATTTTTATCCGCCTATCGGAATAATTCTGCGATTTATGAAGTTGAGAGACCTTTTCCAATACACATCATATTTTTATTCTCAAAGAGACTTCACCCGGAAGATGCGGTCCCGAATATTCGGGATAGTTGAATTTATCATAGGTAACTTGTCATTTATCATTGGTTTAAGAAACAAATGACGAGTGGCGAGTGACAAATGATATTTAAGAACACTCAACACCACATCATAGTCATATCGACAATTATTTATCGATTTTGGCGCAAGAAGCGCCTATTTCACATAACCGAGCGCTCTCAGATTATCCAGCACCGCTTTAGAAAGGCTTTCTTTCGGCGGAACCATATCGCGGCTGGATTCATGTGAATAACCCCGGGCTTCCATCCAACCGAGAAGCAGACTATTAAGGCTGTCAGCTATTATAGGATTGGCTTCAAGGCGGTTTTCCGAGCAATGATAATCGACGGCAGTATGGTAGAGTTCCTCTTCACCGGTCGTTTCGGCGCGAATGAAAGTCCACTCATCGGTATAAATTGCCGAATAATCATCATGGTAAGGCGACCAATCCAGCGCTAAATTGAAAGACAACACCCAGGGACTAACACTCGCCAAATCTTGACGAACCTGCGAATCATAAGTGAATAGAGGTATCCCCTGCATCGATTTCGGGCAAGCCAAACCGGCGAGGTTTAATATAGTGGGGGCGATATCCACAGAACTAACGGGAACATCCACAATTTGCGCTTCATCCCTTTCGCCCGGCAACAAGATGATGAGGGGAACGCAGGAACTGCTTTCATATAGCCACTTACTGTGCCCAAAGTAGGGCTGGTCTTCATTCAGGCGCTCGCCTAAATCCTCGCCATGGTCGGCGGTGAAAATAATGATGCTATCATCCCAGTATCCATTGCGCTTGATGGCGTCGACAACCTCCCCTAATTGAATATCAGTATAATAAATGTCCGAATCGTAATAAAGGCGGATATCCGTGATTTCTTTCATTTTAGCCTGCGAAGTGTCCGCGAAGGGCTCGCAGTAAGAATGCTGGCGAAAGAATCCATCAGGCAGATCTACCAGCCTATCACCGTAAGGCTCGTGCGGCCAATGCCAATAAATATGGGTATAAAAAGGCTCGACCGGCCCACTATCGAGCCAATCGACGGCGGCTTTCGTTTCAGGATTCAAATCCTGAGGGGAAATCCTTCTGTCGAGTAAGAAGGTTTGATAACAATTATACAGATTGCAAACCAAGCTTTTCAGGTCGTATCCGCCTTCAGCTTTTACCTTCAGTCCGT
The DNA here is from genome assembly GCA_013202315.1 of Candidatus Tariuqbacter arcticus. Classification (GTDB taxonomy): domain Bacteria; phylum Electryoneota; class Tariuqbacteria; order Tariuqbacterales; family Tariuqbacteraceae; genus Tariuqbacter; species Tariuqbacter arcticus. Next base: position 5,521 of record JABMRZ010000103.1, read on the forward strand.
GTTGGTATAGTTCATCAATATCGTAATCGAGACCGCTGAAGATGCCCGGTAATCCTGCGGTTAGATGAGATGAAGTGTGATAACCTGCCTTTTTCAATTCGACGGCGATCGTGGTCAAGCTGTTCTTTTGAAGGTCTAATTGAATCCCGTTGGCGAAAACCCCATGTTCGAAAGGATAAACACCGGTGAAAATTGAAGCGTAGTTGGGCGCAGTTTCAGGCAGGGCTGATATACAGCGATTAAAGCGGAAGCCCTGGTCAAAATATTCATCCAAATTGGGAGTTGTGCCCCGCGTGTATCCATACAGAGATATGTGATCCTTGCGTAATGTATCTACGCTGATCAGAATAATGTTGGGGAATTTGCTTTTGGTCAACTCTAATTTATTCGGAATAAAACTGGAAATCACAACTGAATGAAGTATGATGACACCAATTAAAATTAAGTGAATTACAACGGTTCGATACGCCGCTTTGCCCGCTGGATCTTTCTTTTTAGTTCTAATAAAAATTGAACTTATCAATAGTGAAATCACCAACAAGGGGATGAAAAAAATCCCTAAATTATATAAAAGAATATATAACCAGTCCGATGTCTGAAGGATTTTTTGTCCGTGAATGGAAGACAAATCCAAATTAACGGCTAAACTCATCCACAACAGAACCGCAACGGTGTAGAACAGCGCTAATTCACGGCGTTTTCGCCCCGCCTTCTTTCGAGTGAAAGGACGAATGAGACTAAAGACAACAATGAAAACCGCAACGGTTCCTAACCCATAAAAGAGATATACAATAGGAGAATAGGCGCTGAAAGGCGCCGAATACAGTTTTATCAATTGTAATTCAACAAATCGAAAAATCAAACCAAATGAAAAAGCGTATATCATAAACCGGGCGAACATATTCTTCACCTCAAATATGTTTTCTTACCCAAATAGGAATACACCGAAATGACATTATTGAATATACATATTATCTTAGATTTATCATTTTTCATTTTCTATTTTTAAAGTAAACCTTCATTCCGCCGGGGCGGTACCACCAAGTATGTAAATAGTATGACCCCTTCAGGGTCGGTATTATTCGGATTCTTTTATCCGCAGGTTTCACCTACGGCTACTCATATTTTTCCCCTTCGGGGAAATTACAATTTAACTGTTCACCGTTCACCGCTTACTGTCGATTGTCAACTATTTTCAGGGTAAACCTTCATGTGCCTGCGGCGCACCACCAAGTATGAAAATGAGCCGCATTCAAACCACCGGGTTATCCGCCTTACAGCGGACTTGATACTCGGCGGGAACGGAAGGTGGGTTAAGAATCCACCCTACGACTCATTCCCACGCTCCCGCGTGGGAATGCATACTGTTCGCTATTTTCAAAGTAAACCCTCATGCCGGTTCCCGGC
>JABMRZ010000104.1 GCA_013202315.1 Candidatus Tariuqbacter arcticus
GGAATTAGGAATTAGGAATTAGGAATTAGGAATTAGGAATTAGGAATTAGGAATTAGTGAGCTGCTATTTTCCTTTCTTGAAAATGGAAAATGGAAAATGAAAAATTAGAATGGTTCTTCGCTATATTGTGTGGGTAATCCGCCGTACAGCGGATCGACAATTTTTTGTCGATGTGGGCGCAATAAGCGCCTACCAATGCAAAACATTGAGGAACTATAATTCATAAACCGCATCTTGGATTTATTCAAAGCTTAACGATTTATAATGATTCTTGCCGCTCATCAGCCGCAATACATCGCCTATACCGGCTATTTCAGCAAAATAGACCAAGCTGATGTTTTCATCCTGCTCGATACGGTTCAATACAAGAAGAATGAATGGATTAACCGCAACCGGTTGAAAGGGCCCAACGGCGTTCAATTCATAACCGTGCCCGTCAGCTTCAAATTCGGCGACCACATCAAGGATGTAGTCATCGCCGATAAAGTCCCCTGGCGAAAGAAGCACCTGCAGACAATCCGAACCTGCTATGGTAAAGCCCCCTTTATTTCGTCTTTCATACCTTTGATGGAAAGTATGTTCGCCGAAGATGATGAATATCTGGGTTTCCTTAATATCCGGCTGATAAGGGAAATCGCCGGTTTGCTTGGCATCTCCACCACCATAGAGACGGCGTCTGAACTTCCCCCGATGCCGGATCATCCCGACCGCAGGCTGATCGCCTTATGTCAACATTTCAACTGCGATACCTATCTGGCAGGCGCCGGAGGCAAAGACTATATGGACTTGTCGATTTGGGAGAAGAGCGGTGTTGAAGTCGTCTTTCAGCGTTTTGAGGAACCCAGCCGAAGACAGCTCTTCGGAGATTTTATACCTAATCTTTCCATCATCGACCTTTATATGAACGAAGGCGGCGGCTGTTTAAATCTTCTGCGTCAAGCGCGTAATACGCTGAATGCTGAATGCTGAATTCTGAATGCTGAATTAAAAGATTCAGGAGTCCCTAATAATGAGAAATCCGAATGACCAATGATTAATGACTAATGACAAAATCAACTGCCTCGTAGATGCCACCTCTTCTGAGCGCATCCCGGACGAGGCGGAATAAAAAATGCAAAACGAAAAATGTAAAATGCAAAATGTAAACCCTCATACCGCCGGGGCGGCACAACTTAGAATGAAAATAAGATGTTAAAGGTGGGTTGAGAACCCACCCTATAGTTTATTTTGGGGATAAATATATGAATGTCCTCTGTATAGGTCCTCATCCTGATGATTTGGAATTCGGCGCCGCAGGAACCCTGATTAAATTCATCGAAGCGGGACACGATGTTTTCCTGATGATTATGACCAGGGGTGGAATGGGCGGCGAAGCCGATATCCGAACCGCCGAACAAATTGAATCAGGAGCAATCATCGGGGTCAAGGAAATCTTTTGGGGCGGATACGAAGATACTATGTTGAAAGCGGACGCTGAGACTATAAGTGTGGTCGAAAAGGTCCTGGGTAAAATCGAACCGGAGATTATCTTCTGCCCCTTCGGAGACGACACTCATCAGGATCATCGGACACTCGCCGATGTGGTGATGTCCGCGTCCAGGAACTCAAGAAACCTTCTGTTATATGAGACACCGACCACTTCCCCAAATTTCTGGCCCAATGTCTTCGTCGACATCACTCAGGTCTTGGATCGAAAAGTACAAACCCTGCTCGCACATCGTTCGCAAATAATGAAGACAAATATCCGGGATACTTCAATCCTCGATATGGTCACTTCCACGGCTAATTTCCGCGGGGTACAGGGGCGGGTGCAGTACGCCGAAGGTTTCGTATCCATTCGCCTTTTCCTTGATATACCATGATACCGCATTCCAAGCCATCATTGGGAGCAGAAGAGGCCGAAGCTCTCCAAAGCGTTTTGCTTACAGGTCGGATCGCTCAAGGCGCTCAAGTTGAAGCCTTGGAAAAGGAGATGGCGGAATACCTCGGATTGAAAGGCGCCGCCGCCGTGTCCAGCGGTACTGCCGCTCTTCATCTCGCCCTGTTGGCGTTGGGCGCAGGCGAAAATACCATAATCCATATGCCGTCGTATGTCTGCACCGCCCTGTTGAACGCCGCCGGATACTGCGGAGCCAAAGTCTCCATCTGTGATGTCGATCCCGCCACCGGCAACATCGACCCGGATAACTTGAAGCGCAGGATCATCGGTGATTCCGATATAGTCATTATCCCTCATATGTTCGGGGACCCCGCGCCTATTCAGCCGCTGCTTGACAGCGGTTTGAAGATTATCGAGGACTGCGCGCAATCCATCGGCGCCACTTTGAACAATCGACTGGTGGGAACTTTCGGCGAAATTTCCGTATTTTCTTTCTACGCCACCAAAGTTCTGTGCGCGGGGGAGGGAGGAATGGTCGCTTCTGATTCAGCTGAAATTTTATCTGAAATTTTCGACTTGCGTGACTACGACCACAAATCCGAATATCGTTTGCGTTTTAATTACAAGATGAGCGAAATGCAGGCGGCGATGGCTCGAGTCCAATTGAGAAAGCTGCCCCTATTCATTGCAAGGCGGAGGGAAATCGCCCGCGAATACGATGATGTCCTCGATTCCACTTCTTTTAAAGCTTTCAATCGCCCTGGGGGGAGTATTTTCTTCCGCTACCTTTTCGCTTGTAAAGATGTTCCGGGGACTATTGCCCGTCTTCGGGCGGAATCTATCACAGCCGCCCGGCCGGTTTTCAAACCGCTGCACCACTGTTTAAATCTGAAAGGATATCCTGGAACTGATGAAATCGACGGGAGCGCTGTTTCCATTCCCTGTTACCCCGCTCTGACCGATGATCAAGTGGAACAAGTCTGCCGGTCGCTGCTGAAAGCAGGCTCAACCTGTTCAGCCGCACACTGACTATAGCCTAAGTTTATAATCCATTAATAACTATCGGGTGAAATTTTGAAAAGGCGATATGTCGTCCTTGCCGGAATAGCAACGGCTGTGTTTTTATTGCCCCCATTGAGAAACTATTTTGTGGTAAGCCCCGATTACCGTCCGCTATACTTGATTGCTTTTGCGGGATGTTTATCTTTCTTTTTAACTTATATAGTCAGAAAATTGGCGATAAACCTTGGCGCCCTGGATAAACCCGATGAACGCAAAGTCCATATTCACGCTACTCCTCGGTGGGGCGGCCTCGCTATCTATTCCGCTTTCATCATTGTTTTGCTTTATAATTTCGACTTCTCTCTCCCATTAAAGGGAATAATCATCGGTGGAACATTGTTAGTTGCCATCGGGCTGTTGGATGATAGATTCTGTGTTTCCGCAAAAATAAGGCTTCTCTTTCAACTTATGGCTGCCGGAATCGCAATCTGGACCGGGGCGAGGATGACCTTTTTGCCCGATACCTGGTGGGGAAACGGTTTAGAGATTGTATTAACGATGATATGGTTTATCGGCATTACCAACGCGATGAATTTTCTCGATGGAATGGACGGATTATGCGCCGGGTTGGTGGGGATCAGCTCCTTTTTCTTCGGTGCGGTGGCTGTCCGGACTCATCAGCCGTTCTTTATGTTTCTATCAGCGGCTCTTTGCGGCGCTTGTATCGGCTTCCTGCCGTACAACTTCCGTAAAAGGAAATCCGCTCTGATATTCCTGGGGGACACCGGTTCAACCTTCCTCGGATTCACTTTGGCGGGGATCGCTTTAATCGGAGACTGGGCGGTCGACAACTATGTGGCAGTGATTGTCCCGGTGATTATTATGGCGATCCCCATCTTCGATATGAGCATGACGACTTTTATGCGGATTAAAGAAAGGAAAATTCACAATATCGGTGAATGGCTTCACTTCACGGGTAAAGACCATTTTCATCACCGTCTGGCGGATATGGGCTTCGGCAAACGGAAGACGGTTCAGCTAATCCATCTCTTTGCAGCCTGCCTCGGCATCAACGGTTTCATTCTGAAGGACAGCGAGCTTTTAGACGCCGGTTTATTGTTGACAGAAACATTAATTCTATTCGTTGTGCTTGGTTTCGTATTAGTTTTCGTTAAGAAGCAATACCAATATTGGGCGAAAATGGTCTCCGAATTGGCAGGTATGGCGAAGCGTTCCGATGATACATATAAAAACACCGATGAATAATCCATCTTATTTGTGAATACTGCCTGATGAATAATCAGTTCAATAGCCTAACCCGGACGAGCCGGAAGTTAAAAGTTAAAAATTAAAAGTTAAAAGTTGGATATATCTTTAGGCTTTTAAGGCTTTTCCAAATTTATATAAGACAAGATATTAAACGATATTCCGTCAGAAAAAACACGAATTTCATAATTAATAGCATATTATATTATCGGTAATGCGCCCAGCTCAACTTTTTTCAACAGACCCTCTAATGTTGTCATTCCCATAATTCCACCGAATGCGGGAGCGTTGGGAATCGTTTTATATATTGAAGCCGATTTCGGACAAGCCGGAATGATATTTAGTATGATCGATAATTTAATTTTGATGGGTTATAATGAACGCCCCTACAAGACCTGCTTGATCATTTATACGCAAGAACTAGTTTCGCTCATTATAAGTAAACCCTCATGCCGGGTCCCGGCACAACTTAGAATGAAAAGCGCCGAAGGCGCACTAGAGCATCCTTCGGATGCCTATTTTCAAGAGAAACCTCATGCCGCCGTTGCGGCACAACTTAGGATGAAAATGGTACGACCCCTGCGGGGTCGGTTTTATACGGATTCTATCTCCGTAGGTTTCACCTACGGCTATTCATA
>JABMRZ010000105.1 GCA_013202315.1 Candidatus Tariuqbacter arcticus
CACTGGAATAGAGCAAAAATTCACAGGATATTATGGATATAATGGAAATGTTAAATCGGTAATATATCCATAATTTCCATTATTTTCAGTGAATATTAGCTTTTTTCTCAAAGAACTAAACAGTTACGGATTTTGTTTGCAGTTTCCCTCAAATATTTATATATTAAGTCCAATAAGAAAAACAGATGATGTTCTTAACCTATCTTACGATTTCATAAACATCGATATCCTATGATTCACAAATTCGATTACCTCATCATCGGTTCCGGCATCGCCGGGTTGACCTTCGCCTTGAAGGTGGCGGATACAGGCAAAGTGGCGGTTGTCACCAAGAAGGAGCGCGCCGATTCCAGCACCAATTACGCTCAAGGCGGCATCGCTTCGGTTTTCGACCCCAACGACAGTTTCGAGCGGCATATCGAAGATACCATACGGTCGGGATGCGGACTGTCTCATCCGGAAGCGGTGGAGACCATCGTCAGCGAAGGACCTGAGCGGGTGCGGGAATTATACACGCTCGGCGCTGAATTCACCGCCGGTAAAGATTCCTCGGGCGAGCCCGTTTTCGATTTGGGACGGGAAGGGGGGCATTCGGTGAACCGGATAGTCCACGCCCGCGATTACACCGGTCAGGCGGTGGAAAAGACTTTATTAGAGGCGTGCGCCGATCATCCCAATATCCATTTCTTCAAGCATCACTATGCGCTCGACCTCTTATTGGATGAAGGGGGCGAAAGCTGCCTCGGCGTATGCGCGCTTAATTCGGAGGAGCGCCGGGTGGTATATTTCCTGTCGAAGGTGACGCTGTTGTGCACCGGAGGTCTCGGACGGATATATCTGCATACGACAAATCCCTCCATCGCCACCGGGGACGGCATCGCTATGGCTTACCGGGCGGGCGCGGTTTTGGGCAATTTGGAATTCACCCAGTTCCATCCCACTACGCTGTATCATCCGGAAGCGAATTCATTCTTGATTTCCGAAGCGGTGCGCGGATATGGCGGGATATTGAGGAATTCCGGCGGCGAGAGATTTATGGAGCGGTATCATCCCGATAAGGAATTAGCTCCCCGTGATGTTGTTGCCCGGGCTATCGATGCGGAAATGAAGAACAGCGGCGACCATTGCGTATATTTGGATGTGTCTCATTTGGAGCCGGAAGGTTTAAAGCGGAATTTCCCGTATATTTATGATAACTGCATCAAGTATAAGCTGGATATCACGGTGGATCCTATCCCGGTCGTTCCGGCGGCGCACTATATATGCGGGGGAGTGGTGACCGACCTGCACGGCAGGACAAGTTTAAAGCACTTATATGCTACGGGGGAAGTGGCGATGACCGGGGTGCATGGGGCGAATCGTCTGGCTTCCAATTCGCTGTTGGAAGCGGTGGTGTTTTCTCATCGGGCGGCGATTGACGCCCACCAAACGGCGGGAGATTATATTATGCCGGATTCGTTACCTGGGGAGGAATACAATGGCAGGGTGGAATATGATGAAGAGGAAATATTAATCGCTCACGATTTGATTGAAATTCAGCGGTTGATGTGGGATTATGTGGGCATCGTCCGTTCCAGTATGCGTTTGCAGAGGGCATACGAGCGGGTGAAAATCATCGCCGAAGATGTGGAAAAATTCTATATTGAACAGCCTCTGACTGAAAGTCTGGTGGAGCTCAGGAATATCGCCACGGTGGCGGGATTGGTGATAAGGTGCGCTCAATTTCGGAAGGAATCGCGGGGACTGCATTGTATGGTCGATTGGCCGGAGCGGGACGATGAAAAATGGAGACGGGATACCATAATTAAAAGTGGAGAAATATACAACTGATGAATAAATTGTATTACGGCGACAACTTGGAAATACTTCGCAGGCACATTTCGGATCAATCCGTCGATTTGATTTATCTCGACCCACCCTTCAATTCCAAAGCCGGGTATAACATCCTTTTCAAGGAACCGGCGGGTGAATCTTCAAAGGCTCAAATCACCGCATTCGAAGACACTTGGCACTGGACGGAAGAAACAGAAAGAACTTATCAGGAGATAATCGATATGGCCTCGGCGAATATAGTCGAGATGATGAGGGCTTTCAGGCGATTCATCAATCTGAACGATATGATGGCTTACTTGACGATGATGTGTATAAGGTTGATAGAGCTTAAAAGGGTTCTGAAAGATACGGGTTCAATTTATCTGCACTGCGATCCGACAGCGAGTCATTATTTGAAAATATTGATGGATACAGTTTTCGGGAAGAAGAATTTCAGGAATGAGATTGTATGGAAACGCGCGACAATGAGTGGCGGAAAAGCGCATGCTAATCAATTTGGAAGGAATCATGATGTATTGCTATTTTATACGAAAAGCAAAATCAATAAGTTCTATACACACTACCTGCCTTATTCTGAAGAATATATACGGAAAAAATTTATCTATAAGGAACCTGATGGTCGAATATATAGATTACAACCTCGAGGAACAAGAACGGATAAAGCTATTGAGGAATTTAGAAGAAAGGGAAGAATCGTCGAGAGCAAGACTGGATATATTCAAATTAAGTTTTACTTAGATGAATTGCCAGGTGTGGCGATGGATGATATATGGATCGATATAAAGGATATTAGAACTTCACAAATAGATAAATTGGGTTATCCTACACAAAAACCCATAACTTTACTTGAACGCATAATTCAAATTTCATCAAATGAGGGTGACATTGTTCTTGACCCTTTCTGCGGATGCGGCACTTCCATAGCAGCCGCCGAAAAACTCAACCGCAATTGGATAGGCATCGACATAACCCACCTTGCTGTGAACTTAATAAAATACCGCCTGAAAAACACATTCGAACTGGAACCCAAGAAAGACTACCAGGTCATCGGCGAACCTGAAGATCTGCCGGGAGCGAAGGAACTCGCTTCCTACGACCGCTTCCAATTCCAGTGGTGGGCGCTGTCGACGATTAACGCCCGCCCTTATGGTGACAA
>JABMRZ010000106.1 GCA_013202315.1 Candidatus Tariuqbacter arcticus
GTCTCATTCCGTCCGCTGAAATGCGCATCCGTAATCGACTCCATTTTAAATTTTAAATTCTTAATTCTAAATTCTAAATTCAACTATCAACCCTCCCCCATCCCCCATCATCTATGCAATCCGAACCCTCACCCCTTTTGAAACAACCGCCTGTACCCCATCCGCCGATTAATTCATAATTTCCACCCACAATCGGCTTGAAGGTGAATTTCAATATTGATAAAAAGAAAAACTTTGCTTAAATTACAAAAATGTATCTTATTCAATAGACCTAACGGAAATGCCTAATCTGTTCGGAGGACGCTGTGAACCGACCCGCACTGTTTTCTTTTATCTTGATGATTATTCTGACTTCTGCGGTTCAAGCCGGAGATATCCCCAGCCTCCCCCTTGACGATGAAGGAAATCCTGCCCTCCCCAGGGGACTCGCTCCCTTTGAAGCCGGATTGCCCCTCCTCGAAGCCGATGACCCCACCCACCCCCCGGATGAACCGGTCCGCGCCATCGCCGAATGGGAAGAAGTGGAAGCGATTATCTTTCGCTGGGGCTCTTATAATTCCCTCCTGTCCCAAATCATCGACTATGTGGTGGATGTCACCCGCGCCTATATCGTGGTGAGCAGCCAAAGCCAGGCTAATTCCTGCCGGAGTTACCTCCTCGGTCAAGGCGTATCCCCCATCGATTCGGTTGAATTCCTGATTCAAGCCACCAATTCCGTCTGGATTCGCGACTATGCCCCCTGGTGGCTGTGGCGGCTGGAATCCTGGGATCGAGCTATGTATGAATGGGACTACAACCGCCCCCGCCCACTGGACGATGTCATCCCCGAATGGCTGTCACAAATCTGGGGCATCGAATACTACGGCATCGATCTGACCCACACCGGCGGTAACTGGCTCGTCGACGGGCACGACGGCGTATATTGTTCCGAATTAATTCGGATGGAGAACGGCTGGATATCTCACGACAGCCTCTGCCAAATCTTCGACGCCTACTGTAATCTCGATTCGCTGCATCTTACCCCGATATTCTTCGGCATCGACCATCTCAATATGTCAGCCAAACTGCTCAATGACCATACCGTATTAATCAACGAATTCCCCCCCGGAAGTATCCATAACTGGGCGATGGATGATATTGTCGAAGTCTTCTCAAATTTAACCAACCAATACGGCGAACCCTGGGATATTATCCGCATCCCCACCCCCGATTGGGCTCCTACAACATATTCCTACACCAATTCCCTCATCGCCCGGAACATAGTCTTGGTGCCGGCTTACAATCACCCTTACGATGCCGAAGCCTTGGCGATTTACGCCGAAAATATGCCCGGATACCAAGTCCACGGCATCAACTGCAACAGCATCATCTCCGCCGGCGGAGCTATCAACTGCATCACCCATAACATTATGCACCCCAGTTTAATCCACATCACCCATCAACGCCTCCCCCATACCGAAAACACCGCCGACCCCTATCTGGTTTCCGCCGAAATCATTTCCCTGGGAACTCTCGATGAAGATTCACTCCTGATATACTGGCGCAGCGGTTATAATCCCGACTGGACATCTGAACCGTTAGTTAATACGACCGGGGATGAATTTGAGGGGTACATTCCCCCCTGCCCCGGAGGGTTTGTCGATTATTACATCTACACCGGGAACGAAGAAGGAAACTGGACCACCAGACCCCGATACGGTCCCGGAGCCCATTTCACCTTCCATACCGGATTATTCCTGTTGGAAGTTACAATGACACCGGAAAATCCACCCATTATCATCCCCGCCGCCGGCGGTTCCTTCGATTATACCATCAATATCGTCAATAACCAAACCTCACAAATCGACTACGACGCCTGGATTGAAGCCGACCTGCCGCCCGGCGGAATATACGAAATCCTCCTGCACCAAGGATTGACCCTATCTCCGGGCGCTTCACTGACCCGATACATCACTCAAAATGTCCCCCCCAACGCCCCCGCCGGTGAATACTATTACCGCGCCGCAGCCGGAGAACATCCCGGTTTCGTATTCGCCCAAGACGGCTTCCCCTTTGAAAAACTCCCCGGCGATGGCTCTGTCAATAGATTTAATGATTGGACTATAACCGGCTGGGATGAACCAGCCACCCCCTTTTCGACCCGGTCCCCCGATCAATATATTCTGCACCGAAACTACCCCAACCCCTTCAACGGGCGTACCACCATAAGCTTCACCATTCCCGAAGATGGCTATGTTTCCCTCGTAATATATAATTCATTGGGAGAAGAAATTATTACTCTGATTGAAGGTGAAATCACCGCCGGATGCTGTCAATTTCAATGGAACGCCGATAATATGCCTTCCGGCGTCTACTTCTGCTATCTTGAAACACCGAATTTCACCTCCGTCAGAAAAATGATGCTCTTGAAATAAAATACTATCACTTTGTTTCGTATTTCGTAATTCGAATTTCGTATTTATAATATGTGTAGGGTGGGTTCTCAACCCACCGTTTTATGCTGTGTAATTTCACATTCAACATTCAACATTCAACATTCAGTCGCTTGATCCCTTTTCTTCACCGCTATAACCGCTAAAAAGACGCTGATTTCATACAATACAACTAAAGGTATGACTAATATTACCTGCGTGATGATATCAGGCGGAGTAACCAGCGCTGACAGCACCAATAGTATGATTATCGCATGACGACGGTATTTCCGCAAAAAAGGAGGGGTCACCAAACCCATCCTCGCCGCGAAATATATCACCAAAGGCAGTTCAAAAACCAGACCGAACGCCAACAGCAGATAAATCGCAAAGGTGATATAGCGGTTCAAAGACCAATAATTAACCACATTCTCCATTGCGAAAGACTGAAAAAACCTCATCGCAAAGGGAAGAATATGATAAGCGAATACCGCGCCTACAAAGAATAACAGCACCGACCAACCCACCACCGGAAAAATGAATCGCTTCTCCTTTTCATACAATCCCGGCGAAATGAATCTCCAGAATTGATAGAATAACACCGGTGAAGACAGCATCAAGCCCGCTAAAAATGCGGTCTTCAATTTGACCATGAATCCTTCGGTGGGCGCTAATAATGTGAGCTGAGATTCTCCTCCCGTTAAAAATGGCTGAATCAAAAACTCAATAATGTAAGGCGTGAAGAAATAAGTGAGTATGAAACCTATTAATAAAGCGAGTAGACTTATGATTATCCGAGACCTGAGTTCCTCTAAATGTTCAAGGAAAGTCATCCCCTCTTCAGAGCCGGATTTGTCCTTCCCTTTACCCATAACAAATACCTATGCTGCTGTAGTCAATGGTGCCGATGTCCGATTTTTAAAATATCTCTTTGTTTGCTTAAATCAATCCGTATATATTCGCCGCATTAATAGTCAGTTATACTGGTTCTCGAAAATATTTTCGTATGCTGATGTAGGGGCGGGGTTCAAACCCGCCCAATTTATCGGAAAAGACTTTCAAGCATTAATATAAAACAGTTAATTATCAATAATCCATAGTAAGTGAGAGTAATTATGGATTGGAAAAAGTCAAGCGTTCTAATAACCGGAGGAACAGGTTCATTTGGCTCAAAGTTCGTCGATGTAATGATGAAGAAGTACCATCCGCGCAGAATAGTCGTCTTCAGCCGCGATGAATTGAAACAACTTGAAATGTACCAGCGATTAAATGGAAACACTACTTCTCCGATGCGATATTTCATCGGTGATGTGCGGGATAAAGACAGACTTTATAGAGCCTTCAGGGGCGTTGATATAGTCATACACGCCGCTGCCTTAAAACAGGTCCCAACTGCCGAATATAACCCGCTCGAAGTTATTAAAACTAACATATTAGGCGCGGCGAATGTCATAGATGCAGCCATAGACCGCAAGGTTAAGCGGGTTATTGCATTAAGCACCGATAAGGCTGTCAATCCGATTAATCTGTACGGCGCTACAAAACTCTGCGCGGATAAACTGTTCACCGCTGCCGGAGTATACGGAACCGGTATGGATACGATTTTCAGCGTGGTTAGGTATGGGAATGTTTTGGGCTCGCGCGGGAGCGTAGTGCCGTTCTTCAAGAATTGTCGTTCCACCGGAGTTGTCCCTATCACAGACCCGCGAATGACCAGATTCTGGCTGACGCTTGAACAAGCGGTTGAATTTGTCGTTAAGTGCGCCGAGATTATGCGCGGCGGAGAAGTCTTCGTTCCCAAAATACCGAGTATGAGAATTACAGATTTAGCCGAAGCGACTGCGCCGGAATGCCGGCAGGAAATTATCGGAATCCGGCCCGGCGAAAAACTAAATGAAGTCCTCCTGACCGAAGAAGAAATCCGGAGAACCGTCGAATTCGATGATTTCTTTATAGTCAAACCCACCGTCCTCCCGCAAAACTCGAAAAATACTAATTTCATCAAGGGAAAAGCGGTGCCCGAAGATTTTCAATACAGCAGCAACCTCAACGACAGGTGGTTGTCTGTTGAAGAAATGTGTCAATTAACGGAAGAGGCGGATGAATCGTGACTTCATCCCTTACGGGCGGCAATTTATCGATCAAAAAGATATCGACGCGGTGGTTGAAGTCCTCCGTTCCGATTGGCTTACTACCGGCCCTTTAGTTGATAAATTCGAAAAGGCGGTTGCCGGTTTCGTGGGAACGGACTTCGGGATTGCAGTTTCCAGCGGCACTGCGGCGCTGCATACCGCGATGTATTCAATAGGCGTAGGACCGGGTGATGAAATTATCGTTCCAACTATCACTTTCGCCGCTACAGCCAATGCGGTTGTAATGCAGGGTGGAACCCCGGTGTTCGCTGATGTGACCCCTCATAACCTGCTGATAGATCCTTCCGATGTTGAAAAGAGAATTACTGCCCGCACCAAAGCCATAGTGCCAGTCGACTATGCCGGGCATCCAGCCGACTATGATTCCCTTCAAGCTATATCTGAAAAGTATGGATTGAAATTAATTGCTGATGCCTGCCATTCGTTTGGCGCGGAATATAAAGGAAAACATTCGGGAAAACTCGCTGATATTTCGATTTTCAGTTTTCATCCTGTCAAGCACATCACCACGGGTGAAGGAGGGATGCTGGTGACTGATAATCCGGAATATGCCCAAAAGGCGCGAATCTTCCGCAATCACGGTATCACCAGCGATTTCTATCAGCGTGCGGAAAAAAATTCCTGGTTCTATGAAATGACCGAATTGGGTTATAATTACCGTTTGACCGATATACAATGCGCTCTCGGATTATCACAACTTGAAAAACTCCCTCTATTCTTAACCCGGAGACGCGAGATTGCTAAACGATATGACAGCTCATTCCGCAATTCGGATAAACTTACGCTCCTTAAGGTTGCGCCTGAAGTGTCCCACGCTTATCATATATATGTCATCGTTTTGAACCTGGAGAACCTGACCGTCGATCGCTCAATAGTTTTCTCCGATTTGCGCAAACGCGGCATCGGAGTGAACGCTCACTACATTCCCGTTCATCTGCATCCTTACTATAGAAAGAATTTCAATACGAAATTGGGGGATTGTCCCACTGCGGAAGCGGTTTATGAGAGGATAATCAGTATTCCAATCTTTCCGGCAATGTCCGACGAGAATATCCAAACCGTCATAAATGAAGTTTTAGAGGTGTTGAACGGCTATGGTATTGACGCTTAACCGGTTTTATGTTTGGCTCAGCATAATGCTCTTTTAAAAAAATCAGGTTTAAGTATTCTTGACTTTATTGTTTAATATTTTTTATATTATTGAAGATAAACCCTCATATGCCTGCACGCATCACCAAGCGTGAAAATGACGACCCGGTCCGGCAGCGCTATAATTTTACATTTTACATATTACATTTTAAATTTTTTATTTTCAATAGAAACCCTCATACCGGTTCCCGGCACAACATAGAATGAAAATA
>JABMRZ010000107.1 GCA_013202315.1 Candidatus Tariuqbacter arcticus
TATTCACAAAGAGATGAATTTTATAACTGAAAAAAATGTAACATTTTAGTTCTCTGAAGTCCAAGTAACAACAAGGGCGTCATCCCGAACTTGTTTCGGGATCTATGAGATGCTGAAACAAGTTCGGGATGACGACCTTGTTGTTACTTGGACTTCAGAGAACTAAAATGTTACATTTTTTTCAGTTATAAAATTCATCTCTTTGTGAATAAAGGTACAAAAATTATCTGATAATTGCAAAGATTTGTTGACAGTTAAACACTTTTCTTGGGAATCTTGCCAGAAGCTGAATCTGCATGAAATAGAATTTTATATATCATAATTTCGGACTATACTGCTGGTCGAACAATGTGAGATTGTGTTCCTCAGTCAAGTTTTCCGTTTTCAACAATGTCCCTTATCAAGGGAACAATCACTTCCTTGAGTTGATTATAGGTGGGATACATTTCAATGAAACGGATTATTCCATCTTTGTCAATAATAACCAGAAGGGGTAGCGTAACGACCCGATATTTTTTTACGATGCCGCTGCCTTTACCTTCAAGAACCTGGTAATCCATCTTGTATTTGTTCAATTCCGACATCACACGCCTGCGGGGGTCGATTGCGTTTATAGATAGAATTTTCAATAAGGGTCCGTATTCGGCACGCACTTCTTCCATATTAGGGTAAATCTCGCTAAGAAGTTCGGTTTGAAGTCTCTTAAGATGGGGAACCACCACACGGCATCTGCCGCGGCAAACCCTCCATATTCGCAAGACAATTACCTGACCGTGAAAGGAGGAAAGGCTGATTTCTTCACCCGTCCGAATATCCGGCAGGGTGAAATCGGGAGCCAGGTCGCCCACCTTCAGCTTGCCGAAGGCAATCCCTGTCGTGAAAAGCAAAACAACTATGATGAGCTTTTTCATGAAGACTCCGCTTATAAGCGGATAAATTAAAAATACTTTCTTTTAAACCACAGCGCCACACTCACCAGACTAATCAATACCGGCACTTCCACCAGCGGACCGATGACCGCGGCGAATGCTTCACCGGAATGAATACCGAAAACCGAGACCGCTACTGCAATGGCAAGTTCGAAATTGTTGGAAGCGGCGGTGAATGACAAAGAGGCGGATTTCGGATAATCCGCCCCCACTTTTTTACTCAAGTAAAAAGCAACAAGAAACATAATGATAAAGTAGCAAAGCAGCGGTATTGCAATCCTGACCACATCAAGCGGCAGTTGAAGTATCTGGTCCCCTTTGAGGGAGAACATCACCACAATGGTAAACAGCAGTGCGATGAGAGTAACCGGACTGATTTTGGGGATGAATTTCGTGTGATACCAGGTCTTATCTTTCACTCTAACGAGGATAAAACGGGTCAGGAATCCCGCAATGAATGGAATGCCCAAATATATGAATACGCTTTTAGCAATCTGACCGATGGTAATATCGACTATATATCCTTTGAAACCGAACCAAGTCGGCAGGATAGTAATGAAGACATACGCATAGACAGAGAAGAAAAGCACCTGGAAAATCGAATTGAAGGCGACCAGTCCCGCCGCATATTCCGGGTCCCCGCCCGCCAGATCGTTCCACACTATGACCATTGCGATACATCTTGCCAGACCTATCAGAATCAAGCCGGTCATATAGTGTGGATGCGAAGGAAGAAACAGGATGGCTAAAATAAACATAAGTATCGGGCCGATTATCCAGTTGAAGAGCAGCGACAGGCCCAACACGCGCCAATTTTTGAATACTTCGCCCAGCTCTTCATACCTGACTTTCGCCAGCGGGGGATACATCATTAAGATTAGCCCGACCGCTATTGGTATCGATGTGGTCCCGATCGATAATTTGGTGACGGCTTTGGTCATTTCCGGAACAACCGCTCCAAGCCCCACGCCGAGCGCCATTGCCAGAAAAATCCATAAAGTCAAGAACCGGTCGAGAAAGGAAAGTTTCTTCATAGTTCCATCAGGCATTTTTAGTTCCTTTCTATAATGAGCGACATAAATTTTCCGGTTATCCAGTCTGGTCAGCTCTTCCTTAAAAACCTTCCCCAATACCGTCATTCCCGCAAGAAAGCGCGTCGGGAATCGGTTTGTATTTATATAAAGGAACCGATTCCGGACAAGCCGGAATGACGAACAATGGGGATTCCGGACAAGCCGGAATGACGAGTTGAGGAAGATAGGAAATTCTTTTTAAGCATGGGTATAAATCAATAGTCGATTTTAATATCTTCTAAATTTACTTAAAAATATTAATAAAGTCAAACTTGAATAATCGAAAGATTCAGATGTGTATGGAAATTATTTTACGATTCCCGAAAAGAATGTCTGAAATTGTCATTGGGAGGCGTGCTGCACCGGATTAACCTATTTCATAGAATACATTAAAGGTATCTGTTAAGTTCTCTGAGAAAAAGCTGTTATTTACTGGCTATGATGGAAATGATAACTATATTTTTTTACATAAGAGGCTCTTGCAAAAGTATTGAAATAACAACTAGATTATGGGCTGATAATATGTTGTATTAAAAAA
>JABMRZ010000108.1 GCA_013202315.1 Candidatus Tariuqbacter arcticus
CAGTAAAAAAAGTAATGAAGTAATAATAAGGATTGACAGTAAATAAAGTAATGAAGTAATAATTCTGAAAAAACTAGTCCGCTGTATAGTGGATCGACAATTTTTTGTCGATGTGGGCGCAATAAGCGTCTATTATTGGTGTAATACATCTGTCAAACAACCGCGAATGAATTAGAATGTTCCGTGATTTCAGTTTGCTTCCTTCGTCTACATTATTTTGAAATAGAGGTACCGGTAATCCTCGATCTTAGCTCTTTTTTTCAGCCATTCATACCATTCGGTGAATACCAATTCCCGTTTTTTCTGAACGAGTTTGGGCAGATGTTCGTCTATATTTGAATAAAATTCGGTCGAATCGAAGGGAGTTCTTTCAGTGAGTTCAATCAAATAGCAGCCTTGTTTGCCCATCAAAGGACCGACCAATTCTCCAACTTCGGCTCTGAAAAGGACAGCGGTGAAGGTATAATCGCGTCCTACATCCTTAATATAGTCTTTAAAACGGAAAGGGTTTTCCGTTACCTTGATTTCCAATCCCGCTGATTCCGCCGATTCCACCCATCGCTCTTTATCAACTAATTTGTCATAAAATCCTTCACATTCAGCTTTAGCGGCTTCGAGCTGCATCTTCCGGCAAATATCATCGAACAATTCATCTTTGATTTCGTCAACCGGTTTGTAATGCTGAGGCTCAATATCAATCAGTTTGAAAACCAGCCATCCAATGCGGATCGGATAGACTTCCGATGTGGTGTTAAGCGGATTCTCAAAGGCGAATTCAGAGGCTGATTTCATCTTGCCCAATCCGGGTATGAAGCCGCTTTCCCGGTCGAAGAAGCCGGAAGTATCGGGCGCAACTCCATACGCTTTGGCAATGAGGTTGAAATCCCCCAACTTAATCTCTTCGGCGAAGTTCATCGCCTTGTTTCGGATAATATCTTTGGTGTCGGCGGAAGGCATATACTTCAATTGGATAATTTTTATCTTGCTTTTTAACTCACCGTCAATCATCTTTCTATCTTCCACCAAATAGAAGTGGAGGCCGTAACGGTTGATAATGGGGCCGGTGAAATTGCCGGGTTCGGTCGCCTGCACCGCCGAATCGCTCATAGCTTCCAGTTGTTTTATCGGCATCCAATCCAAATTACCGCTGTCGGGGGCGGTATGGTGGTCGGAATAAATCGCCGCCAGGAAACCGAAATCTTCGCCGTCTTTCAAGCTCGCTTCAATCTCTTCTGCCATCTCATTAACAACGACACTGTCTTCATGCGAAGTCTCATTTTCAATTTCCACAAGAACAATCCTGCGTTTTTCAGTAACGAGGTAGTCGTCCAAATGCTCATAATAATGCTGTTGCATCAAATCATCGGTGACCAAAGCGCTGTCGGCTTTCATACTATCAGCCGGGAAAAACAGGAATTTTGCTTTGCCCATAGTATTTCGCTCTTCGAAGCGCCGGCGCAGTTCCCAATCGGTCACTTCCACTGAACCCATCACCTGCAGAAGCAGTTTTCGTTCGAGCAGAGTTTGCCGATAGTTCTCTTCCAGGAAGAGCACCTGATCGGTGTTAGCGGGATTCTGAAGGAAAGCATGATATTTGCGTATGTCGAATTGCCCGTTGGTCTGGAAATATTCATTCTGGTAGATAAAATCCGGAGGACTATTCAATACTTGATCCGCCACTTCAGCATTAGTGACGGCGAGTCCCAGCCGTTCGGCTTCTTTGGTCATTAATATATTCCGGACTATATCATCCCAGACCTTATTTTGGATGTCGACCATAGTCTGATCCACCGGCTCGGATCCGGTTTGTTCAGTGTAGATAGATACCTGGCGCTGAACCATTTGCTCGTAGTAATCGTATTTGATTTCCTGACCGTTGATAACTCCGATGATACCGGCTTTTTGCTTTTCCTGGAATCCGCCCATCCCCCAGCTAAATATGATTGTTGCGATGAAGGCGAAAACCAGTATCCATAGAATCAGCGGCATATTCCGCCGCATTTGCTGCATCATAATTGTTGATTCTCCGTTTATTAAATGAAACTTCAATTTACTTCTTAATAAAATTAAAATCAACATTTCAAGGGGAAATTGATTCGATGCAAAGCTTGAAAGAACTTCAATATAACAAATGGAGTAATATAATTACCATTTCTGTCTAATTTTGCATTCACCGGCACCTGCCAAAATGACAGTCAATCGATTATATTTGATTCTCATTTCTCTTCTTTGTATATTTATAATTTAAATCTATACATCCTTTGTGCTTTTCAGTCTGTCTGAAAATAGAAATATTTTGTCTTCAACGGTCAAAATGACTAATGATAATTAACAAATGACATCATTCAAATTAACCTCCGATTTCGGTCCCCGCGGCGACCAGCAGGAAGCCATCGACGCCCTGGTAAATGGAATAAAATCCGGCGAAAAATTCCAAACCCTGCTCGGCGTAACCGGCTCCGGCAAGACTTTCACCATGGCGAATGTCATCGAGAAGATGGGGCTTCCTACGCTGGTAATGTCGCATAACAAGACCCTCGCCGCCCAGCTTTTCGGCGAGTTCAAAGGCTTCTTCCCGGAAAATGCGGTGGAATATTTCATCAGCTACTATGACTATTATCAGCCGGAAGCATACCTTCCGGTTACCGATACCTATATCGAAAAGGAAGCGGACATCAACGAAGATATCGACCGCCTCCGGCTGAGGGCGACCGCTTCGCTGATGGAACGGGAAGATGTCATCATCGTCGCTTCCGTATCCTGCATATTCGGACTCGGCGCCCCCAAGGATTTCAAGGATTTACTGCTGTTCGCCAGGAAAGGGGAAGCATTCCCCCGGGATAAAATCATCCGCAGATTAGTCGATATTCACTATACCCGCAACGATTTGGGATTTCCGCGGGGGACATTCCGCGTACGGGGGGATACACTCGAAATCCACCCCGCCTACGATGAAATCGGCATCCGAATTGAAATGTGGGGAGACACGGTGGAACGAATCTCCGAAATCGACATCTTGACCGCAGAAATCATCCGGGAAAAGAACACCGCCGCGGTCTATCCCGCCAAACATTTCGTCACCACCACCCCAACTATCAGGAAAGCCATCAAGGCTATCCGCGCCGAATTGAATGAACGATTGGCGGAGATGGAATCGGAAGGGCGATTGGTCGAAGCCCAGCGTTTATCCCAGCGCACCCGCTACGATATAGAAATGATGGAGGAAGTCGGATACTGTTCCGGCATCGAAAATTATTCCCGGCATTTGGCGGAAAGAGCGCCCGGCGAAGCGCCATCCACTCTGTTCGATTATTTCCCCGAGGAATATCTGCTCATCATAGACGAATCTCATGCTACCATCCCCCAGGTTCGAGGGATGTATCTGGGCGACCGTTCGCGCAAGGAGAATTTGGTGGAATACGGCTTCCGGCTGCCTTCGGCGCTGGACAACCGCCCGCTCTATTTCGAGGAATTTGAATCGAAGATTCATCGGGTGATTTGCGTATCCGCCACCCCCGCCGATTACGAATTGGAGAAGAGTGGGGGAGTGTTCGTGGAGCAGATAATCCGCCCCACCGGCTTGATGGACCCGGAAATCGATGTCCGCCCCTCCAAGGGGCAGATCGACGACTTATTGGGCGAAATTAATATTGAAGTATCCAATGGCAACCGCATCCTGGTGCTGACCCTCACCAAGCGGATGGCGGAAGATTTGACCGATTACCTGAAAAAGCTGGACATCCGCGTCCGCTATCTCCATTCGGAAATCCAATCGCTGGAGCGGGTGGAGATTTTGCGGGAACTGCGATTGGCGGAATTCGATGTCCTGGTGGGGATAAATTTATTGCGCGAAGGGTTGGATTTGCCCGAAGTTTCATTAGTCGCTATATTGGATGCGGATAAGGAAGGATTTTTGCGCTCGGCACGGTCGTTGATGCAGACTTCCGGGCGGGCGGCGCGTAATGTCCAAGGGCGGGTGATTTTTTATGCCGACAATATCACTAATTCGATGCGCAAGGTGATTGACGAATCCAACCGCCGCCGCCGCCTGCAAGCCGAATACAATGAAAGGCACGGCATCACCCCTCGCTCCATCGTCAAGACGGTCGACCAGGTCAAACTCGCCACCACCGCCGCTGACGCCAAGTCGAAATTCGCCGAAGTGGTGCAGGAAGCCCGGGCTTACGATTTCACCACCGCTTACGAAGCGGAAGAGGTGGTATTACAGCTTGAGCGGGAGATGCGCGCCGCCGCCAAGCGGATGGAATTTGAACGCGCCGCCCAGCTGAGGGATGAAATTGTTAGGATAAAGGGGGAGTTTAATCTCAATTAAAAATGTAAAATGTAAAATTGAAAATGTAGAATTATATAAACGGAGGTAATGGAAATGGAGTATATATGCTGAAGTCCTATCTTAAAGAAATCCATACCATATATGGTAGGGGGGATGCGCGTGAGGAAAGTTTTTACGGAGCGCTGAAAAGGCTGTTGGAAGTCTATACCGAAAAAAGTGAGAAAAAGTCGATAGAGGTTACTGTTCTTCCTAAAAAAACCGAAGCTGGAAACCCCGATTTCAGGATCTGGGACGGGAATCAGCATATTGTGGGCTATATCGAAGCGAAACATCCGATCATTGAAGACCTTGACAAGGTTGAAGCTGGTGAACAACTTCAGCGATATATCAGCACATTTCCCAATGTTATGCTCACCAATTTCTTTGAATTCAGATTGTATCGGAATGGCGATTTAGTCGAAAAGACGCAAATTGCCCGTCCATTTATGCTCACTCAATTGGGCGCAGTTCCGCCGGTTCAAAATGAATTGGAATTTCACGCTTTATTGGATAAATTCTTTTCCTTTTCCCTTCCGCAAGTATATGATTCTCAAAAACTCGCGGTTGAATTGGCGAAAAGAACTCGCTTCCTGAAAGAACAGGTTGTGATTGAAGAACTGAAAAATTCACAGGATATACAAAATCAAATCGTAGGATTCTACCAAGCGTTTAAAGGGTATCTGATAAGCGATCTTACTATCGAAGACTTCTCCGACCTTTACTCCCAGACTATTACTTATGGTCTATTCGCCGCCAGAACTCGTTCCGGCGCGCATTTCAATAGAAAATCCGCTTTCGATAACATTCCCCGCACAATCGGCATCCTGCGTGATATCTTCCGCTTTATTTCTTTGGGCGACCTTCCGCAATCGATGGAATGGATTGTCGATGATATTTCAGAGGTTTTAGCCGTTGCCGATGTGAATGAAATATTCAGGGAATACTATCGTGAGGGAAAAGGCGATGACCCTGTAATCCATTTCTATGAGACTTTCCTTTCAGAATATGACCCAAAAACTCGCGAGCGGCGGGGGGTATATTATACACCTGTGCCGGTCGTTTCCTACATTGTGCACTCACTGCATTCAATCCTCAAGGAGAAATTCGGGCTGTCAGACGGACTTGCGGATAAAGGAGTAACCGTCCTTGACCCGGCGGCGGGGACTTTGACCTTTTTAGCCGAAGCCGCCAAAGTCGCCGCTATAGAATATAGCGAAAAATACGGGGAGGGTGGAAAAGGGGATTTCATCAAAGAACATATACTCAATAATTTCTTTGCACTTGAATTGATGATGGCGCCATACGCTATAGGTCATATGAAAATGTCATTTTTGCTGGAAGAACTCGGCTATCGACTTACAGGCAATGACAGATTCAAATTGTATCTTACTAATGCACTTGAGATGAAAGAACTTGAGGATACTACCATTCCCGGAATAATTTCACTTGCCAGGGAATCAAAACTTGCGGGAAAAGTTAAAAAGGAGCAGCCCATTTTGGTAATCCTCGGCAATCCGCCCTATTCTGTGAGCTCAATGAATAAATCCGATTTTATTGAAAAGGAAATGAAGTTGTATAAGGAAGATGTTAGAGATGAAAGGAATATTCAGCCCCTTTCCGACGATTATATTAAATTCATTCGCTTCGCTCATTGGAAAATTGAAAAAGAAGGCAAGGGTGTGATCGGAATGATAACCAACAATTCATATCTTTCGGGATTAATTCATCGTGGCATGCGAAAGAAATTAATGGATAGTTTCGATGATATATATATACTTAATCTGCATGGGAGCAGCCGCATTGAAGAGAAGTCTCCTGATGAAAATGTTTTTAACATTATGCAGGGAGTTACAATATCAATTTTTGTTAAGAAAGAAATAAAAAATACATCTTGTAGACTATTTTATAAAGATATATATGGTCTTCGTAAGAATAAATACAATTATTTAGAAAATAATAACATAAAAACATCGGAATGGAAAGAATTAAAACCTTTCCAGCCTAATTACTTCTTTGCAGATAAAGAGTTAATGCTTAACACTAATTATAAATTCTTCTTTTCAGTAAAAGAGATTTTTATTAAATATAATGTGGGTACTGTTACCGGCAAGGACAAAATTTTAGTCGATTTCAGTAGAGAATCATTATTAAGGAAGTTATCGGTAAAAGATAAAGATGTTTTCTATCTTTTTATGCGTAGTCACAGCGTTAAAGATGATATGATAGACAAATGGTATTCAGAACTGAAAGATAAAGATATTAGAAATCTAATATATATATATTCATATAGACCGTTTGATCATAGATTCTTCATTTATAATTCAAAAATCATAGAAAGACTGCGGCCAACGCTAATGAAACATTTTTTTAGAAGTAACTTAGCGGTGGTTTTGCAAAAAAACACTAAAACTGAGAGCTTTAGTGAATCCTTTATTTCTCAACATGTCTCAGATTACCATCTTATAGGTCATCAATCATATATTTTCCCACTCTATGTTTATTCTTATAATGATAACAATAGCATTTTCAACAACACTAAACCTGTAATCAAAACTCCGAATATTAGCCTTCAATTCGTCGAAACCCTAAAAAAGTGTTATTCAAAAGAACTATCACCCGAAAAAATTCTATACTACATCTACGCCACACTTTATTCCAACATTTACCGAACAAAATACACCGAATTTTTAAAAATTGACTTCCCCCGCATCCCCTTCACAAAAGATTATCCCTTGTTCACAAAAATGGCTGAATTGGGCGAAAGACTGGTGAATTTGCATCTATTGAAATCCGTTGAGATCGATACCCCAATCGCCAAATTTCAAGGTAAAGGAAACAACATCATAAAATTTGTGAAATATGAAAATGGTAGAGTTCGAATCAATAATACTCAGTACTTCGAAGGAATAACTCCCGAAATCTGGGAATATCAAATCGGCGGTTATCAGGTTATTAAAAAGTGGTTGAATTACAGAAAAGGAAGAGCGCTTGATCTCGAAGACATCAAACATATCTGCCGAGTCGCCACCGCTTTATTAAAAACCATTGAAATCCAAGAAGAGATCGATATAATTTATCCTGAAGTTGAAAATAGTCTTATTGAATTTATATAATTTCAAACTATGATAATTACCGGTAATTATATAAAATCCGCTTATTAACAAACAAGGAAACAACAATGAAAACCCCCTCCATCACCCTAATCCTAATCGCCACAACAATTCTTTTAGTGTTTAATACCGCAATCGCCCAGGAACACCGCACCGGACTCCTAACCCCTGATGTAATGCCGGATTGGGTGCAAAAATCGCCACCCATCAAGCTCATCGCGGCTTACGATGATTCCTGCGACCATTCCGACCACTTCCCCCCGGTCGGCAACCAGGGCGGTCAAGGTTCCTGCGTCGGCTGGGCGACTGCGTATTACTACAAAACCTACCAGGAATGGGAAGAACACGGCTGGGATGTTACTTCGACCTCGCATCAGTTCAGCCCCGCCTTTATGTATAACCAGATTAACGGCGGAGTTGACCAGGGCGCTTATTTCGAGGACGCTTTCAAACTATTGTGCGATCTGGGCGGCGCCACCCAAGCGGATATGCCCTATACCTCATCCAATTACACTAATCTGCCCGAAGAGGAAGATTATTTAAACGGGATAAATTACCGCTGTCAGGAATTTTACTACATCGATGTTTATGCCGGGCTGGACGATCTCAGGAACCATCTGCTCAACGGACACGCGGCTGTAGTGGGCATAGATGTATATTCCAACTTCGACTATATCAGCAGCTATAACAATACATACTGCGTGTGCGAAATTTACGGGTCTATGCGCGGGGGGCACGCGGTTACCTTTTGCGGATTCGATGATGACCGGGTGACTTCCGACGGCGTCGGCGCATTCAAGCTGGCGAATTCCTGGGGTACAGGCTGGGGCGATAGCGGATATTTCTGGATGTCATACGAAGCCGTGCAGGATGACACCCTGTCCCACGGATGCGCCTTTTACACGATTGATTTTATCGACTATGAACCCAGCTTAATCACCCGCTTTCAGGTTGCGCACGATGACCGCTACGCCATCCAATACCTTTTCGATATATTCAATCCGAGCGGCGGCTTCTGGGAGAGAGCTTTCTTCGACTGGTATATGGAACCGATGGCGGCGGTCGCCAATCCGGCTGCTAATATTGTGCTGGATTTGACCGACGGCGCGGGGACTTTGAGCCCCGCCGAGATTAATACCATCGCTATGCAGTGCCATGATTTGAACATCGGGAATGGCTTGACCGGCTCGATAGAATACTTTTCCGCCGAGGAATTCATCTGGCCCGCCAATGCGGTTTCACCCGACCCGCCGGTGGCGATCCCCGATGACGGGAGTTATGTCTGCGCCGACCTTGAACTGATTATGCCCGGCGAAGTAACGCTTACGCTCACTCCGCATTCGCCGCCAATCGTCATCCCTTCAGGCGGGGGTAGTTTCCAGTTTGACTTGGAAATATCCAACACCACCATATTCGCATATATCATAGATGTATGGACCGATGTAACCCTCCCCGACGGGACACTGTATCCTATCGCCATTAGAGAGAATGTCGATTTATCAGCCGGCGGAATCATCGTCCGGGAAGATATGACCCAATTCGTCCCGCCGGGTGCGCCGACGGGAACTTATTCCTATAACGCTTATGTTCAAGACCATATTACTCTGGAACTTTTATCGGAGGACAGCTTCCCCTTTGAAAAACTTCCCGGCGCGGATTCACCCAATCACAATTTCGGCTGGACGCTTGATGGCTTTGATGGCGAAGAAGCTCCGATTTATCCTCATCCTTCATCCTTCGTCCTTCATCCCTGCAATCCAAATCCTTTCAATCCCACAACAGCTATCAGCTATCAGCTGCGAGCTGCAAGCTTCGTCAAGCTGGTGGTTTATGATGTGATGGGTAGGGAAGTTGCAAGATTGGCTGACGGGTGGAAGTCGGCTGGCTCTTATGAAGTTGCTTTCAACGCTTCTGAGCTGACGAGCGGTGTGTATTTCGCCCGCTTGACAACAGCGAGTGGTTTCCAGCAGACGCAGAAGTTATTGCTGGTTAAATAATTTAAAAATATCCAGGAGGATCAACAATGTTAAAAGTATCTATATGTTCAACAGCCTTATTTCTGCTGTACATTTCCGCTTTCGCCCAACCCCAGCCGCCCGATACCCTCTGGACTCGAACATTCGGTGGATACGATGGTGATTTTGGCTACAGTATTCAGCAGACCATGGACGGTGGATATATCATCACGGGATATACTTATTCCCACGGCGCTGGTTCTGCTGATGTTTGTTTGATAAAGACGGATGCGAATGGGAATGAATTATGGTCGCAAACCTTTGGCGGAAGCTCTATTGATTGTGGCTTGAGCATTCAGCAGACATCGGACGGGGGATATATCATCGCGGGATATACCGGATCCTACGGCGCGGGTAATTCCGATGTCTATTTAATCAAGACCGATGCTTCAGGGAATGAACAATGGACGCAAACCTTCGGCGGAAGCTCTAGTGATTTCGGCTGGAGCGTTCAGCAGACATCGGACGGCGGATTTATCATCGCGGGACATACTACTTCTTATGGCGTTGGTGGAGATGATGTCTACCTCATCCGCCTGGATTCTGAAGGGAGTATAGTCGAAGAATTTAGTGAGAATCAGCCGTCAGTATTCGCCCTTCATCCCCCACACCCCAATCCCTTCAATTCTTCTACAGCTATCAGCTGGCAGCTGCAAGCTGCAAGTTTCGTCAAGCTGGCGGTTTATGACATCCAGGGGCGGGAAGTGGCGGTTTTACTAAACCAGCAGCAAGCAGCTGGCAGCTGGCAGCTAACATGGGATGCGGAAGGGATGGAGAGCGGGGTGTATTTTGTTTGGCTGGCAGTTGACGGTGGACAGTCGATGGTGAGGAAGGTGGTGCTTATTAAATGATGAATGAGAAAAGTATATTAACAGGGATGAAGGGGATGGAGGGGATAGGATAAATAAATACTGAATACTGAATTCTGAATGATAGTATATTCACAGTAATTAAGTAATTAAGTAACAGAAGCATATTGAAGAGAAATAGACAGGGATGAAGGGGATGAAGGGGATAGGATAAATAAATACTGAATACTGAATACTGAATGATAGTATATTCACAGTAATTAAGTAATTAAGTAACAGATGCATATTGAAGAGAAATACACAGGGATGAAGGGGATGGAGGGGATAGGATAAATAAATACTGAATACTGAATACTGAATGATAGTATATTCACAGTAATTAAGTAATTAAGTAATTAAGTAAACCTTCATGCCGCCGTTGCGGCACAACTTAGAATGAAAATA
>JABMRZ010000109.1 GCA_013202315.1 Candidatus Tariuqbacter arcticus
AAACCGTAAACCCTAAATCCTAACTCCTAAATCCTATTTTCAGAGTAAAAGTAATATTATCAATTTGCTGACCAGACCACATAATCGTATAAGAATATATGTTCGACTCGGCATCCGACATACTCGAATTCCCTCAGGTGTTGGAATTAATCGCCGCCTGCGCCACATCTGAACCCGGGGCTGAAAGGGTAAAGAAACTACATCCCTTGACTGACATTGAACTGGCGAATCTGGAACTCGGCAGGGTGGCTGAGATGGTATCGGTTATGGAGGAGGGCGCTCCCATTCCCTTGAAGAGCATTTATGAATTGACTCAGCCTCTTCAAACCGCATCGGTGTCGGGGGCGATGCTCAATGCGGATATACTGTTGAAATTCTCCGCCACTTTGGGATGCGCAAGACTGGTGAAAAACTTTTTCCTCGACCGGGGTGGAATAGTCAGCCGTTTAGCGCATTTAGCGAACGGTATGTCGGTTTTTCAGGAATTTGAGAGCGCCGTTCATCGCGCCATCGATGAGACTGGTGAGGTCCGCGATTCCGCCAGTTTAGAATTGAGGCAAATCCGTTCCAGCATCGCCGCTGAGAAGCAGCGCGCCCGTTCCGCCCTGGCAAGGTTGATGAAGCAGTGGAAAATCGCCGGATATCTGCGCGAGGAAATCATCGCTTCGCGTCACGGCAGACTCACCCTGCCCGTCAAAAACAGCGCTAAACACAGCGTCAAAGGAGTATTGGTCGATGAAAGCGCCACCGGCGCCACCGTTTTCATTGAACCGTTGGAGACGGTGGAAATCAATAATAATATCCGCCGGTTGGAATTGGAAGAGCAGCGCGAAGTTGAACGCATCCTGCGTGGGATCACCGCCATTATTTATAAACATCGCTTTGAAATCGAAGAGACCTACGATATCCTGCTGCAATTCGATTCAATTTTCGCCCGGGCGGAGTACGCTCAGAAGTATGACTGTTCCCAGCCGACCCTTTCTCCCGAAGACAGATTGAAAATCGTCAAGGGCAGGCATCCTCTCCTGCTCATCAAAGAAGCCGAAGTTATTCCTTTAGACCTGGAATTTGAAGATGGGATATATACTCTGGTCATATCGGGGCCTAACGCGGGGGGTAAGACCGTGGCTCTTAAAACTATCGGCGTCCTTACAATGATGGCTGCGGCGGGGTGCTTCGTTCCCGCCGGTCTGGGCACTATTCTCCTTCTCCCGCAGGAAATCCACGCTGTCATCGGTGATGACCAATCCATCGCCGCCGATTTATCCTCCTTTAGCGCTCATCTATCGAAACTCGCTCATATTGCGCAGACCGGCGCATTATGTAGACTCATTCTGATAGATGAAATTATGTCCGGCACTGACCCCGCTGAAGGGACTGCTCTTGCCATCGCCCTGCTGGAAAAGCTGACCGCAGAACACGCTATCACCATAGTTACCACTCATAAAGGGGACTTGAAAGCCTACGCTCATCGGGCGGAGGGGGTGATGAATGGTTCATTGGAATTCGACCCGGAAACTTTGTCGCCGACTTACAGTTTTCTATATGGCATACCCGGTTCGTCCTATGCTTTCGCGCTGGCGCAGAAGGTGGGGCTTCCTGGGTCGATTATCGAATATGCCGAAAACTTACGCGGCGAAGACCGGGGAGCAATGGAGAGCCTGATTATCGAACTGCAGGAAAAACTCACAACGCTTGAACGGGATAAAGCCGCGGTCAATTCGGAACGGCTTCGCGCTGAATCTCTCGCTGGTCAACTGGAAGACAAATTGAAACACGCCAAATCCATCGGGGTGAAGATGCGTGAGCGGGCAGAATCCGAGGCGGATAAAATTCTCGCCGACGCCAACCGCGCTGTTGAATCAGCCATCCAACAAATCCGAGAGGGCAGCGCTTCCAAGGATGCGATCAGAAGCGCTTATAATATGATTGACAGTGCAAAGCAATCATTCCGACAGAAGCTGAGGAAAAAGCCAGTGATTCCGCAAAAAGCCCGAACTCCCATCGCTGTGGGCGACCGCGTTCGGTTGGAAGACAGTGATGTCCAGGGGACAGTCATCGGCTCTAAGGATAAGAAGGGGCGCTTTCTGGTGGAAACCGGGGGAGTAAAGGTATGGCTGCGAGAATCGATACTTTTTAAACTTCCCAGCAGTGATGATAAGGATAAAGGGGGAAAAGTCCGCGTGAAATATGATTTCGCCTCCGTTAACATCAGTCCTGAGCTTGATTTGAGGGGGTTGGACGGTCAACAAGCCGCCGCCCTGCTTGAGGAATACCTGAATCACGCTGTCAACACCAATCTGCAGCGGTTAGACATCATTCACGGCAAGGGGAGGGGCGTCCTCCGTAAAGTTGTCGGCGATTTGCTGGCTAAGAGCCCCGCCGTAAAGAGCTATCGCCTGGGCGAATTGGGCGAAGGCGACACCGGTGTAACCATCGTAGAATTGGAGGTTTGATATGGCATTCCCAGCGGAATTTGTGGAAAGAGTCAAAGACGCGTCCGACATCCTGGATGTCATCGGTCAATATGTCACCCTGAAAAAGCGCGGGGCGAACTATTTCGGCGTATGCCCTTTTCACAGTGAAAAGACACCTTCTTTTTCGGTGAATCCAGCTATGGGTATTTTTCATTGTTTCGGCTGCGGAGTAGGGGGGAATGTTATTTCCTTCATTATGCAGCGGGAGAAGATGAATTTTCCTGAGGCTGTAGAATTCCTCGCCCGTCGAGCCGGTTTGGAAATTCCCTCCGTCGACTCCCGTGCCGCCACCAGCCGTGAGAAACTTTTCAATATGGTTCAGAAAGCGCACCGTTTTTTCCGCCAGCAGTTCAAACAGAATCCTCTGCCTTCCGAATATCTCGCATCCCGCGGTTTCAGTCCGGAAATCGCTGAAAAGATGGAGCTCGGCTACGCTCCTGACCGTTGGGACGCTTTCGCCTCCACTATCAAATCTGGATACAAGGATATGCTGACAGCCGGGCTGCTGCGCGAACGCACTAGCGGTGGTTATTACGATTATTTCCGCAACCGGTTGATTTTCCCCATCAAGAATTTGAGCGGGAGGATTTGCGCCTTCGGCGGGAGATATTTAGGTGAGGACGATGAACCTGCCAAATATCTCAATTCTCCTGAAAATCCTATATACAGTAAAAGTAACCTTCTATACGCCATCGACCAAACGCACAAAGCGATTCGTAAAGCCGGTTTCGTCTATTTGGTGGAGGGGTACACCGACCTGCTTCGACTGTTGTCCTGCGGAATTGAGAATTGCGCCGCCGGTTTAGGAACAGCTTTGACACCTCAACAGGCAAAATTGCTCCGCCGCTATACCGAAAAAGTCCTCCTGCTGTATGACGGCGACATCGCCGGTAATATCGCTGCGGTTAAAGCCTGGCGTGCGCTGGCGTCGCTGGGATTGGAAGTGGAAATTATTGCTTTTCCACCCGAACATGACCCCGATTCGTATCTGGTCGAATTCGGCAAAGAAGGATTATTGACCGCTCCACAACTATCGATATTTAAGTTCCAGCTTGGCAAGGCGGGGGGGATGCCGGAATCGCGGGCGGAGAGGGCGAAACTCGCTGGCGAAATGTTGGAAAGCGCCGCCGTTCTGCCTAAAGAAGCGGAACGAAGCCTTGCTCTGGAAGAGATAGGCGGAATAATGGGAATCCCCGTCGAATCACTGCTGAAGGATTTAACAGTTATTAAACAGAAGACTCGTCCCGTAGCCGAAGAGAGCGAGGCAGTTCCCGCCTTGAAATTCGTTCCCGCTGAATTCCCCGAACGCGATTTTATCAGGCTTTTAGCGGTAAATGCTGAAATACATGAAGATGCCTTCACCTCAGTGAAGCCGGAAATCCTGACCAACCAACCGCTGAAAAAGATTTTCACTACTATGAAAAGCCTGTATCTGAAAGGGGAATTAAAAGATATTCACTCGGTAATGAACCAGTTCGACAATACGGAAGTCAAGAATTTCCTCGCCGAATGCGCTTATTGGGTAACTCCCGGAGATCCCCAGGAACTCCTGAACGAATGCGTCTATATTTTGAAAAATATTGCCCAGAGAATGAAGATTAAAGCCTTGAATCAACAAATTCGGGAAGCCGAATCCCAAGGCGAAGATGCAAGCGAGCTTCTAGTACAATATCAACGGCTTAGAAGCGGACTAATTCCTTAATTTATAATGAGCGACATACCTAATTGTATCTTATTGTAGGGGCGGTTCGCGCACCGCCCCTACAGTGGCAATCCCCTGTGATTGCCATTCAATCTCCAACCTGTAATTGTT
>JABMRZ010000110.1 GCA_013202315.1 Candidatus Tariuqbacter arcticus
GGCATGAGGCTTACACCCCGGCGGATTTTGCGTCCGCTGCGGCTACCAAGTTCACCAACCCGGCATATAACGATAAATTAATCAAAATTTATAAAAAAATCAAGACTTAAACCCAGAACATAGAAAAACCGCGCGACTATCCCGACTAAATATTCCAATAGAACCATATTAGCCTCTACGCCTCCTTTCACTTTACAATTTTATATTCATCATTCAGTATTCAGTATTCAGTATTCAGTATTTACACCACCACCCCCCAAAAATACCCCCAATAATGGTAAAGACCGCATCTGCACTGAAAATAAACCAATACCAACCCCAACACCGCCAAGTTCACCGAACCGAATATGACAAACGCCTTTAATAAACTACAGCTGCAGGCTATCCGCAGCGCATTGACCACTCGCAAATAACCCCAGATGGAGAAAAATACCAAAACTAATAATTCCAATTGCTTGACTATTCCGGCAGATAATCCCTGATAAAAAAACAAAGGCAGCAAACACAATAAAATGAAATTGGCGCCGCTCCATAAGATAAAAATCATACACTGTTTGAAAGTGGACCCTCGCCCTATTAAGGATGATGCTATTTTGAACATCAACCCTGTTACTAAATACAATAATATTATTATGATAAACAGATAGACTATCGACCTGACCGGACTGCAAATTGCGGTCAGCGCCGCTGAATGAAGCATGCCCCCTTGAAATAGATGCCCCAGCAGATAATCCAACGCTTGACTGCGGCGATAATGATGAAAAAGCGCTGAAAAAATGAGCGATAGTATCAAAGCCGAAATGAAACCCACGAGCATCGTCTGGGAAGATTGTATGTAGCGCCCGTTTCGCACATCCACGAAAAACCCGTGCGAATGAGTGAACACCCGCTTCAATTGCATCCTGAACAGCTTGCTATTCCTTATGCTGATTATTATAACCGCCAGAAGCGCCAAAGCCGCGAATGGAAATGCTAACGGCTGCATATCACTGTGAGTAATGGGGCTGCCGGGCTGAAGGTTAAACCATCCTTCATGAAGTCGGTTGAAAATCAACTTCTCCCCACGATTACGCCCCGCCAATCCCCCCTGAAATATCCTCCTGTCCCGGCTGTTCACTTGAAACAGCATCTCCCTGTCAGCTTTAAAATCAGCGAATGCCTGAACAAACAATCCATCGGCGTTCTTCCATTTCGTAAGAATCCGGCTGAATTCAACAAACTGCCGTTGTTCAATGTCCTCCCCTTTTCCGAAAACCCCAGCGTCCAGCGCTGAAACGACTTGAAGTTCTTCTATGCTCCCTTCGGCATCTGCCAATCTCAGCGTTCGTTCAAATCCGCCCCCCTGCTCCCAGAAAACAAGCCTTGAATCCTGAATAGGAACGAAATCGACTAAACCCTCGACCGGAAAATCATCCGCCAACCCCCGCCCCATAATCCAAGCGATAACCGATGGATAACAACTGCGATTATAGATCATCCTCCTCAAATGTTCGCCAGCCTTTTCGGCGAAACCTTTGCTTCTGAAAACCGCCTTCGGGACTCCGTTCAGCGATGTCGATTGAAAAACCAATATCCCCAGACTGTCGCATAAAGACAGCAAATAGGGATGGCCGGGTTCCGGCAGCAACACCGCATTGGCGCCGCATTCGCGAATCATCATCAAGTCACGCCGGTAATCTTCCGCCTTAAAAGTGCGGCCGTATTTATGCTCCGCCCAATAAGTTACCCCTCTTACCTTCAGTTCCCTCCCGTTCAACCTAAATGTCCCGCCCGCCTGAAAATTCCTGAAGCCTATCCGGCGGCGGTGAACGCTGGATTTCCCTTCTTCCGTTTCCAACCACACTTCAGCCGTATATAAATTCGGCTCCTTCAATGACCACAATCGAGGCTTGGAAACCTCCATCCTCAGCCTTATGCTGTCCGAGTCGCTGATTTCTTGTAAGCTTCGAGCGACAACCTTCCCGGCGGAATCTACTATCTCACCGACCGCCTTAACCGATATCACTCGCGTCTGCAATCCCCCAATTGAAAAGTCCACCGCCACCGAACCCGTTTCACCATCGGCTGAAAGGGTAGAATGAACCCGAACCTCGCATATGGATGGGGACTCTTCTATCATTAAGAAAATATCCCCGGTAATCCCCCCATAATTATCCGGCATTAGACTCCCGGAACGGAGAGGTATCGTCTTCAAGGGATGAAGCGTATTATCGACCTCAATTTCCAGGACATTTATACCCTGATAGTGGACGGCTTTATGCGGCAGGACTAGATCAACTGTCGGACCTTCATATTCACCCAAGGAATTATCATTTAAAGCAACACTGCACCTTCGGAATAAACCCAATATAATTAGCCGGACATCTTTTCCCTTGTGAGAATCATCGAATCTGAAATTACGCCGGAAGGTTATCTTACCCTGATAATTCTCCCAGCTTGCGGGAAGCTCCACTATGTTTTGAGAGCCCGATTTCTCTAATGTATAATACCAGTCCCCGGCTAAATCCACCACTTCCAATCCCTTGTATTCAATCATATCATAAAAGTAAGATCGATAGTCCGGGGGGCGGAGAAAAGTCAGCTCCCCGGCGACAGCTTTTCCTAATAAAACCGCCAGACTAAGTATTAGAAAATAGACTCCGACTTTTATCGTCATAAACTGATTTCCATTCCTAAACGGGCAATTATAATGAGCGAAATAAGTAGTTGCGTTTTCAAGATAAACCCTCATCCCAAAAAATTGGGACAACCAAGCATTAAAAAGACGACTCAGTCCGGTAGTATTATCATTTTAAATTTCTTATTTTCATTTTTCATTTTCAAGAGAAACCATCATGCCGACGTTGAGGCACACCTTAGAATGAAAATTGGGTATGTATTCCCGCTAAAATCATGCGGGAATGACAGACCCCTAAATCCTAAA
>JABMRZ010000111.1 GCA_013202315.1 Candidatus Tariuqbacter arcticus
GCCGGAATGACGAGCCGTGTAGGGCGGATATTTATATACGCCGGTATTTGTTAAATATGCGAATCAAATAGCCGGACGTGAACATCCGGCCTACATCAAACCATATTTTCAAGGTAAATGTAATATTATCAATTTGCTGCCCAGACTACATAACCGAATAATAAATAGTATTACACCGCCATTCAAACGATTCTAATATTTCATCCTCAAATATCAAATATCATATATCTTATATCTTATGCCCCTCATCAATTGGGAAAAATTACAGGACTTGTACCAGCGCGATTTGGTTTATGCGTTTCAGCTTGAAATCAATGATGTCTGCGAACAGGGCTGTGAATACTGCTATATGAACGCCCCCTCCATCCGCCAAGGGCGCTTGTCATCCGACACTCTGCGCGGGGCGATTTCCGATGCCTCCGATATGGAAATATACTGTATCGAATGGCTGGGCGGTGAACCCCTGCTGCGCGAAGATGTTTTCAAATTGATGGCATTTGCTTCTGAAAAGGGATTACGCAACAATATGTGGACTGGCGGGCTGCCCCTGGCGGATGAGGAAAATGCCCGAAAATGTGTCCAACTAACCGAAGGCGGGCTGATTTCCATCCATCTTTCAACTTTGAATCCCGAAATCTACCAACAATCACACCCCACCCGACCGATAGATGATATGTATAAAATCATCGAAGGGGTCGAAAACTGCCTTAACGCCGGTAAGCCTCCGGAAATGATGATGAATTCCACTACATTGACATCGCATTCCACCGCGGAAGATATGATTAATATCATCGACCATTTTCAGGATGAATACGGCATACCCACCTGCGTGAATGTTTACCAGTTTTACGAACCCCGCTCCGGCGAAAACATCGATGAAGTTCTCCGCTTCAAACCGGATTTGCAAACCGTCCGCAAGGTGTTGAACCATCTTCAACGCTCCGCCGGAAATGTATCAATCGGCGCTAACTGCGTCAATAAACAATACTGCAGCGCCACCATCGCCCTCTTGAACGATGGACGCCTGACCCCCTGTGCGACCATCCGCCCCGATGACGCCCCTACGATAATGGATAAAGGTCTGCGGGAAACCTTCCAAGCCCATAGAGACTGGCTGGTAGTGAAAAAACTGAAGGACAAGGAAAACCTCCCGGACGGCTGCCGCGCCTGCAAGAAAAACGACGACTGCTGGGGCTGCCGCGCCAAATCCTGGGATTATTTCCACGACATCTATCAACGCGACCCCGCCTGCTTTATGAACCCGGATAATTTTAGAGCTGTGCTTTAATATGAAAATAGGGATTAGGGGTTAGTAGGCTGTCATTCCCGCATGCTTTTAGCGAGAATCCATACTATATTTTAATGCTTAGTTTTGCTGTCTCGACTATTCAGGGTGAAAATAGCTACAAGTCATTAATGTTAGCCGAGTGTGGTGTTGTTTATTCTCTGGATTTCCGCTTTCGCGGGAATGACAAATTTTTTATAATGAATTTAAGTAATTCTGTATGTCTAATAATTACTGCATGCTGAATAGAATTGATAACCGATTAATTTTTAAGTTGGATATTTGAAATGAAGGATTATCGGCAAATTAATTCAACCCCCAGTTTGTGAAGTTTGGTGCAAGCGCACCGCTAAAAATTCGAGTTTAACCGGCGACAGAACGGATGCAATTAAGAAAGCTTGTTTTTCTGATACGCTGTATGTTCCTTCTCAGCATCTTCCAATTGCTGCAATGCTTTCTTCATTGCGAGAATTACATCGGTTAAAGTAAAAGGCTTAAGGAGAACATCTGTAATATGGGTATTCGGTGAAAATATGATAGAGTTTTCGCTGATGGAACCGGTCATAACTATTATCGGTATATCTGGTTTCATAGCTTGAATCTCCTGCGCGAGCATCAGCCCATTCTTCTTGGGCATATAAAGGTCGGTCATTACTATAACAGGACTGTGATCGCAATATTTACGCAGCCCCTCAATTCCATCATTAGCGGCGATGCATTCTAAGCCAAGGGATTCCAAAATGTAACCGATTAATTCGAGTATGCTGGGTTCGTCATCCGCCACTAAAACCTTTGCGCCCTTATACTTTGCGAATAAGACGCCGGCGCTCATAATTCTCTCCTCTATTTGAACTGATATTAGTTTCAAGTTACAAGATTCCAGCCGCGAGTCACAGGCTGCCGATAATGCTATCCTGGTCTCAGATCTCAAGATTTTTTGAAAAGTAAAAATTTTTTACGAACTTTACAAATCTTGACGGCTAACTTTTGTAATTAAATATCGATTTTTCTTATTTTCAGCTTTCCATTCTCATCTTTGTATAAATAACCCGCCTTTATCTGCGGAGAATGTTCGAATATCAATAAATATTGATTCGCCAACGCTTCCTCCACAAATCTCTGCTTGTAATCTACCGTATCCACCGGATAAAGGTCATAACTCATCACCCAATTCGGTCTAATCTGCGCGGTCAAGGGGATGAGGTCGGCGAGATAAACCGCGGTTCGACCTTCGGAGCTGATGACCACAATCTGATGTCCCCTAGTATGTCCGCCGGTCACCCGGACGCCGATTCCCGGAATAATCTCCGCATCCCCTTCGGTCAAACGCACCTGTCCCGCATCCTTTAAAGGGAGCAAATTCTCCGGGAGATAAGACGCTTCTGAGCGGGGATTGGGATTCATTGCGTCTTCCCACTCCAATTCGTTTATCACATATTCCGCATTGGGGAAAGTGGGAACCGCTTCGCCATCTTGATTGAAGCGGGTATTCCCCCCGCAGTGATCGAAATGCAAATGCGTATTGATTACCTGGGTCACATCTTCCGGTTCCACACCTAATTTGCGCAAGCCCGGCAGCAGCCCCCGGGGCATATCTATAGCATATACCTCATTGAATTTGTCCGGGAATTTTTCACCGGTTCCCGTATCCACCAGGACGATTTCTTTCCCGGTGCGGATTAACAGCGGATTACAAGCCATCAATATCCGGTTCTGATCATCGACCTCTTCCACCTTGCTCCATAGGTTTTTGGGCACCACACCATACATCGCCCCGCCATCCAGGCGGAATAAGCCATCATTTATTATGTTGATTTGGAATTTACCTAAATTCATTATATCTCATTGTTTATTAAGGTGTAATACTAATAATAATAGTCTATATAAAATCCCCAGTCCCTTTTCTTGAGTTGGAATGAAGCTGAAGTTACCCAAATTGAGAAAATAAAGCGAACATCGATCCCCCGGTGACTATTAATGCAATAACCATTACTATTAAGCCAATCAAAACAAGCACACCCTGGATGATAAAATAAGTCTTGAGACTGGATAATGAACGGATGAACTGCTCCTTATCTCCATTTGACTGCGCAAGTTCGATGGAACTTCCCGCCCGAAAAAGCATTATACCCATCCAAATTGGCAGCCAGGCTATTATGATACCGATTAATGTAAAACAGGTTATAATCCCATAAATAATGGACATAACTCCGACAAACTTGAGCCACCCTTTCGATTGAAAAATGGGGACGCTTAATTCCTGCACATAATCCTTCTCCTCCATAATAATACCTCCGCGGTTAGTTTAATTATTGTATTTTAAGGGACTGGGGTCAAATAAACAAGTTCTTATATTCTAAGATATTAGATTGAAAAGGCCTTTGAGGCTGCGCCCTATATCGCTCCACCGTCAAAGCGGAAGAAGCCGTCATTGATCATATCAATCTGAATTGTCCGAAAAATATAGAAAGTTCTTTAAAACATCGTGTTTTGATTGTTTTCCATTTTCGCCCTTTGCGCCCTTTTTGTGATTCTCTGAATCGGCAAATTAGGTAAATCGTCATCGATAATATCTTGAATGGTAACGATGTAGATTCTCTGAAGCGTCTTTCCTAATTGGGTTGTGTATTGCGGCATCTTTCCTATTTCATCCAACATCGGCTTAGTGGGATTTTCTAAAGTAATGAAAATACCTATGGGAGAGCCTTCTCTATCCAGAGTATAGCTGAAGTCTCGTATATCTCTCACCCCGACTTTGCCGCTTTTAACTTGAATCAGGCATTTCAACTTCTTCAGCTTTCGATTCTGGTCCACATCTTGAATATAGAAATATCCATCTATTCCGGTATCGGCTCCCTTCTTTTCAAAGTAGACTCCTCCAACGCTGAAAATCGCCCACTTTTCAAATTCCTTTC
This sequence comes from Candidatus Tariuqbacter arcticus, assembly GCA_013202315.1. Classification (GTDB taxonomy): domain Bacteria; phylum Electryoneota; class Tariuqbacteria; order Tariuqbacterales; family Tariuqbacteraceae; genus Tariuqbacter; species Tariuqbacter arcticus. The sequence goes on from JABMRZ010000111.1 coordinate 4,201, forward strand.
GCACTCTATCGCTTTTGGTCTGCACTGCAAGCTGTTTCGCGCCTTCCAAATCCCTGGGAATTCCGAAAATTGTTACATCTTCATCAAATTTTACTTTCGCTTCAATTTCATTCAATCCTAAAGTATTCCGGTAAAACTCATCCAATAACCGCTGGCGAATCAAATCAATGGAAAGAAAAGTTATATCTATACCGACCCATTTCCTTTTAAGCCTCTGCGCAACCGCAACCGTCGTTCCACATCCGCAGAAAGCGTCAAGCACCACATCGCCTTCATTGCTGCCGGCATTGATAATGCGTTCAAGCAGGGCTTCAGGCTTCTGCGTGGGGTATCCGAGGCGTTCTTTTCTCACCCTATCCGTTGGATAAATATCAACCCACCAATCTTCGAGTGGTTTTCCTCTCGCTTCATACTCCTGTTTCTGACTCTCCTTGATAGTGCCTTTATATGCTAAAACTTCCCCTTCTTCCTTTACATGTATTCCCGATTTATAAGCGATATACTGCTGATTAAAAATATACCTATCGCTTTTTGTATACCTGAAAATACTATCGTGTTTTCTCTGGAAATCCCTTTTACTGTGCCCTGGACTTGTGTAACACCATACAATCTCATTTCTAAAGTTTCTAATTCCAAAGACTTCGTCCAGAATGAGTTTTAAATAATGGCTCGCCACAGGATCGCAGTGTAAATAGAAACTGCCCGTATCTTTCAATACCCTGTGCAGTTCAACAATCCTTATCGCCATATTCACAAGATACCCGAATAGCGAGGGATTGGAGTTAATCAACAGCTTCTCCAAAGCGTCTATGATATTGTGAATACCGCTGTATCGCTGAGCTTCATCGAAGAATATCAGCCGCTTCTCATCCTGCCAACTCCGAAGGCTCCAGGTATCTTTGAATACTTCAGCCTGCGCCGATGCGCCGTCATAGATGATGTTGTAATTCCTTTTGGAATTGAACGGCGGGTCGATATATATCAAATCCACGCTGTTATCTTCAATGTGGTTTCTCAATATATCGAAATTATCGCCGTAGTATAATTTATTCAATTCTAACCCTATACTAAATAACTAACCAAACTAACAACCAACAACTAACAACCAGTTACCTCATCCCCAGCACATCCCTCGCAATTACAATCCGCTGTATCTCCGAAGTCCCTTCACCAATTGTGCACAGTTTCGCATCCCGGTACATTCTCTCCACCGGATAATCTTTTGTGTATCCATATCCTCCGTGAATCTGAATCGCCTTGTGGGTAACCCTCATAGCGACTTCCGATGCGAACAGCTTCGCCATCGCCGATTCGCGGACGAACGGCTTCCCTTCATCTTCCAGTCGAGCAACATCGTATATCAAATGCCTGGCGGCGGCAATTTCCGTCGCCATATCGGCTATCATAAATTGGATGGCTTGGAACTTGCCGATGGTCTTGCCGAACGCCTTCCGTTCCCTGGCGTATTTAACCGCCTCTTCATAAGCGCCTTGGGCGATGCCCAGCGCCATCGCGCCGATGGAAATCCGCCCTCCGTCGAGGATGGTCAGGAATTGTCTGAACCCTTCCCCTTCATTTCCCAACAAGTTCTCCTTGGGAATTCGGCAGTCATCGAAATGCAGCATAGCGGTGGACGAACCCCGCAAGCCCATTTTGTCTTCCTTCTTACCGATTGTGAAGCCGGGCGTATCCCTTTCCACGATGAATGAACTTATCCGTTTCCTACCGTTTTTCTTTCCGGTTACGGCGGTGAGGACCGCGGTCTTGCAGTATTCGGCGTTGGTGATGAAATTCTTGGAACCATTGACAATATAATGATCCCCGTCCGGAACGGCGGTTGTCTGAGTGCCCCCTGCATCGGAACCGGCGTTGGGTTCGGTCAATCCGAATGCGCCCAACCCTTCCCCGGATGCGATTGGCTTCAAATATTTCAGCTTTTGCTCTTCGCTCCCAAAAAGGTATATCGGGCTGCACCCCAAAGAAATATGCGCCGCCAAAGTTATCCCGTGCGACCCGCAGACCCGGGAAACTTCTTCAACCGCGATGATATAACTGACATTATCCATCCCCGCGCCGCCGTATTTTTCCGGGAAGGGGATGCCCAGCAGTCCCAGCTCCCCCATCTTATCGACCGTTTCGTGGGGGAATTCAGCGGTTTCGTCGATTTCAGCGGCGATGGGCTTGATTTCATTTTCGGCGAAGTCATGCACCATTTCATAAAGCATCTGTTGTTCTTCGGTGAAGTTCATTAAAACTCCAAGTCTTTGTTTAATATCGTGTTACTCTTATACAGATATACCACAGAGGCACGGAGACACGGAGAAGAAATCTTTGTGATACTTTGTGCCCTTTGCGTCTTTGTGGTGAAATAAAATGTATTTATGTCAACGCCAGCATACTGCATTTATAATGAGCGAAATTAATTCTTGCGCATAATTTAATAATGGTATCGTAGGGGCGTTCAATTGAACGCCCTTATACAAACGATTGCGCAATGACTTTATTCGTTCACTATAAATCCGTTTTTTTATAACTAATGAACCTCTTGCAA
>JABMRZ010000112.1 GCA_013202315.1 Candidatus Tariuqbacter arcticus
GAATTTTTCTATTTCGGCAACAGACCCTTCGGGAAATGCTATAATATCAAATATCTAATATCTAATATCAAATATCTTAAATCCTTCTACCGGCCAAGATTAATCACCGTAGTCATCATTTCATCCACCATATTGACTATCATGGCTGAGGCTTGATAAGCCTGCTGAAATTTTATCATTTCCGTGATTTCCTCGTCCAAGACCACTCCTTGAATAGACTGGCGGGAATTCACCAATTGGGTACTTACCGCCTGCGATTGTTCCAAGTAGATTTCAGCGTTCTGCTTCTGAGCGCCGATATCCGCCATAATCGAGGCGTAATTATCATCGAGGGTTTCCCTTCCGTTGTTCATCAGCAGTTCATCCGCCAGAGCGGCAATATCCAAAGCATTGGAATTATCTCCCGGCGCTGCGGTCTTACCTGCGGCGATATTATCCAGGTTACTCATAACAGCGGAGCTTAAACAAATACCGCCGGCGCTGGTGTTATTCTCATTGAAAAACGCTTGACTGGACGAACCGGCGAGTCCATATCCATCTTGATGAAGCTCATTGACCCTGCTAATTAAGGTCTCAGCGAAATCATCCAAGCTGTCCCGGACTTTCTCCGCTTCCACATCCCGCACATCGATTAATCCCTTAAGCTTCCCACCGCCGATTTCAACTTCGCTGAAGCTATCGCTCCAAATGATATCATCCACCACCATATCGTGCCGGGAAGAAACCCTGGTGGTCAATTCACGGCAATCCGTGTCTTGAACCAGCATCTGTCCACTTAAATATATATTGACGGTTCCATTCTCGTTATCAGTATATTGAACCTTCAGCATTTTCGACAAGTTGTCTACCGCTAAATCCCGATGGTCTCGAAGGTCATTTGCGTTTTGACCGATCGACTCCGCCTGCCTGATTCCCTTATTTAATTGAGCAATTTGCACCGCAATTGCATTCACATCATCGATCATTAATTTCAATTCATCGTTCAGTTTGTTTTCGATCAACTTCAAATCGGCGTCATATTTATTCAACATATCGGTCAGCACAGTCGCTCTTTCCCGCAACACGCTTCGCGCGGAATAACTCTCCGGATCGTTAGCTAAATCGCTCCACCCATCCCAAAAATCAGAGAGGATATCCGAAAAACCGGCATCGGCAGGGTCGTTGAAAATATTTTGAATCTCCAGCATAGCGGCGTCCCGCTTTTCCCAATTCCCCAAAACGGAACTCTCACTGCGAACTTGACCATCGAGCAGTCTATCCCGCGCCCGGGTGATTTCACTCACCTCAACCCCGGTCCCCACTTGACCATAATGAATGTTATTCAGGGGTTTGGTAGAACTCAGATTCGCCCGCTGACGGGAATAACCCTCCGTATTCACATTGGATACATTATGCCCGATAACCCCCAAATTTTCCCGATTAGCGTTCAGCGCCCGCTTCCCTATTTCCAGTATGCCTTGAAGTGTTCCCATGATTCAATGTCTATAATTGTGAATTATATTTACTGTTCGGTTATGCTCTCAAGTCACCTTTACTCAACAACCCCTCCAATATCGTCATTCCCGCAAGCTCGGTGCGTCGGGAATCGTTTTGTAAATTGAAACCGATTCCGGACAAGCCGGAATGACATTTAATGGAACCGGCAATTTGATTTTGATGAGTTAAACGCATAACCGAAAAAAATAATTGATTAGCAAGACATATCAAATCTGCTTATTGACGATTACCCCGGAATTCCTCCCCACTTTGGATTTCTTCGCCTCGAAATTATATAGGTCTTGGCGATTATGAAAATCCATCATTTTCCGAAATCTATCTTCCCCCAGCTCTAAGCACCTCCCGATTATCATTCCATTCAATTTAGCGGTTCGCTTCACTCGATTCGTCAATCGCTTCAGCAAATCAGACATCATTTCAAGTCTGCTGCTGAATTCCCCTCGATACCGCTCCTTCAGCACCGAGAGCGTCACTTCTTCAGGGCGAATCACAAGTTCCTCAGCAATGGGCGCCGTTAGCTGAAGCCATTCACCTTCCAGTTTGGCAATTTTCGCATAAGCCCGGCGTTGAATCTCCGTCAATCTGTTGAGTTCTTCCACATTACCCTGAACCGCGGCTTCCTTCTGCTGATAAAGCGCCCCGGACAACGCCTCCAAAACCTCACATTCCCGCTCAACGATTTCCATTAATTGTGTAATATTTCGTTCCATTTATGATTACTCCGTCGGTGCCGCTTTTCTTGTCTTGGGATTTATCTCGCAGTTGTTCAAACAGCATTTCCGCCAGTCCGAAGCCTCCCTGTTTCGACATCGTTTTAGCTACTTCTTCATCGAACATAGCGGTGAAAACATCTTGTTCATTGCTTTCGGGAATTATCCCTTCCTTAGGAACCGTCTTCCGCATCTCTTTCAACATCTGATGCAGAAACACAGTTTCAAAATCTTGGCAAGCCTTCAAGAGTTCCTTATCATTCATCCCTTCAGCTTTTACCAGAGGCATATGAATGCCCTGCACCCTCAGCTTCATGAAGCTGTCCATCGGATTTGATATGAAGTCACTCATTATCCTGATTGATCGCTCATTGATTATTCAATAAATTAAGAATATCCCCATTCCAGGAACACCCCCACTGCTATATTATGATGAGCTCCGCCTGCAAAGCTCCAGCCTGTTTCAGCGCCTGAAATATCGCCACCACATCCCGCGGCTTCACCCCCAATGCGTTCAACGCTTCCGCTACCGAACCGACATCAGGCGTTTCCTCAACTACCATCAAGTGCGATTCGCTCGAACGCACTTCGATTTGAGCGGTGGTGTCAATCACTGTCTGACCCAACGATAACGGAGGCGGCTGAAAAACTTTGGTCTGCGGGGTGATAGTTATCGACAAGTTCCCATGAGAGATGGCAACTTTAGACAGCCTGACATCTAGACCAACTACTATGGTTCCCGTCCGCTCGTTTATTACAACTCTGGCGGGGACATCTGGAATTACCAATGTGCTCTCCACCTTGGCAATGAAATCCATCTTCACATTTACGGAACCCATATCCGGCGGAACCCTCGCTTCAACAGTTCCGGCGTCTATGACTAAAGCTATCGGCTGCTCAAATTGCCTGTTTATTGCCTGCGCGATTCGAGTCGCGGTAGTAAAATCGGGATTATACAGTAAGAAAGTGACAATACCGTCATTCTTCATTCGAATTGGGCTCGGCTTGATGGTAAATCCGCCGCCGGGAATTCTACCAACTAGCGCGTGATTTTCACGCACTCCCGCTCCCCCCTCCATACCAACATTGAATCCTCCGATTGATAGAGGTCCCTGAGCCTGAATATAGATTTCCCCATCTAACCCTAAAAGCGGTGTAACCAACAGCATCCCCCCCTGCAGTGAATTGGCGTCTCCGAAAGACGATACCACCACATCGATCCGCGAACCCGGCTTCGCAAAAGGCGAAAGTTCCGCAGTTACTATCACTGCGGCGACATTCTTGGGCTTTATCTTCTTCGGATCTACATTCAGCCCGAACCGCTCCAGCATATTAACAATGGATTGGATGGTGAATTCCGACTTGATGCCGTCGCCGGTGCGGTCCAGCCCCACCACTAATCCATAGCCGATGACCTGAAAATCGGCGCACCCCTGGATATCGGAAATATCCTTCAACCTGACCTGTCCCCAAACCAGACTAGGAACCAACACTACCGATAATATCAATATTTTCAATTTCCACATAATCTTCACCATCAATTATTTATCCCTCAACCCTACGGTTACTTGTTACTTGATACCTAACCCGGACGAGCCGGAACAAATTTGAAAATCGAAATCCGAAATCCGAAA
>JABMRZ010000113.1 GCA_013202315.1 Candidatus Tariuqbacter arcticus
CCCAATCTCTGGATTCCCGCTAAAAGCATGCCGGAATGACAGCCTACTAACCCCTAAACCCCAACCCCTAAATCCTAATCCCAATCCCCAAACCCTAAACCCTAAACCCTATTTCTATTGTAAATAACGGGAAACATTATGCGAATCGTATTGATTTCGGCAGTATTGCTTGCGGCGGGCTGTTTCGCTTTCGCCCAGGAATTCACCTTCACCTGCGAAGACACAAGTCAACCCGGCGCCCTCGAAGAAACGAACCATTTCTATGCCGAGTTGACCAATGTTTCTTCCGCTGAAAATATCATTCAACTCGATTTGGACATTTTAAATCTTCCGGATGGCTGGATTCACTCCTGGTGTGTAGGGGATTTGTGCCTCCCGCCCTTCCTTTTCACCTTCAACGATACCCTCGCGCCCGGTCAGCTGGACACCATCACCATTTACATCACCCCTTATTCTTCAGAACCGGAAGGGGCGGTGTCAGTTTCTGCCTTTTCTCTGCAAAATCCCGCGGTGGTGCAGGAAATCACCTTCACCGTCTATATGGAAAATTCGGTGGAATGGAGCGAAGGTGGTTTCCTTCCCCAAGGCTTCGTCATTCATAAAGCGTATCCCAATCCCTTCAATCCTAATACCAAAATATCTTTCACCATTGTCCGGGCGGGGATGTTGGATGCGTCGGTTTATAATATATTGGGAGTTGAAATATGCCGGTTATTTGCCGGTTCTATTGCGCCGGGCTTTCATCAATTGAACTGGAATGGGAAAAACGGAAGTGGAATAGTGCTGCCTGCCGGGGCATATTTCGTCAGTTTGCGCCTCGACAATGAAACGCGCACCATCCCGGTAATGAAGTTGAAATAACCCGCCCCTTCAATTGAAATTCAAGCAATAAGCGCCCATAGCCTATAGCCCATAGCCCAAAGCCTATTGCCTATTGCCTTAATAAATCGAGAATACCGCTATGAATCGCTATATCTTAACATTGACCCTTATTATCTTCATCTTCGCCGGGTTTTCATCCGCTGAAGATTTCAGCGCCGTCAATTTCACCCTCGATGATATCGATGGCGGCCTTTTCATCCTGGAAGACCATCTCGGCGAGGGACCGGTTCTGATAAATTTCTGGGCGACCTGGTGCACACCCTGCAAACACGAACTGCCCCACCTGCAAAAATTATTTGAGCAATATGAGGAGCAGGGCTTCTTGGTAATCACTATCAGTGAAGATACACCCAAGAGTCAGAGCAAGGTCAAACCGTATGTCCGTTCCCGGCGTTTCACCTTCCCGGTCCTTTTGGATCCCAATGGCGATGTTCTGCGCTTGTTTCAGGGAAGCTCATTGCCTTACCAAGTCCTGCTCGACCGTCAAGGGAATATAATCGAAACCCATCAGGGTTATTCCCCAGGCGATGAGAAGGTCTTGGAAGAGAAGATCGTGAAACTGCTCGAAGCGGAGAGTGTTGATGAATAGAAGTATTTGCAGGTGCGTCTTTAATTATTGGAAGACGACGGCAATATCGATATTATTGATAGTAATATTCGTTTGTGGTGCGCAGGGGGTCGATTTCAACGCCAGCCTACGCCTGCGTTACGACAATGGTCAGGAAGTCGATCCGGCTTCTTCCCGGAATTTCCCCGATAATCTTATCGACCGGGCATATATTGAGGGGCTGTTCACCGCCGATTTCCTGTTCAAGGCTCCTCCCATCGGCGACCGCTTCAGGGTGGGGCTTCGGATGTTGAAACATCAGCCGTCGAAAGTGGATGGGCTTCTATTTAATTTGAAAGATGAGCGCCGCTTCGAGGATAAAATATACGCCCAATTAAACTGGAACAGATGGGAGTTTTGGGCGGGAGATGTATATGAAACCTTCGGCAAAGGTTTGGCTTTGAACCTTTTTGAAAACCGCGACCTCTATTTCGATACTGGACTCCGCGGAAGTAAAACGGCTTACCGGTCAAAGAGCCTGCGCTTCAAAGCGATTTATGGTCAGAGCCGGGCGGGGTATTTAGTCGATATAGAGAATGTTGGCGGGGTGAATTTTGAAATCCGCCCCACATCCGATTCGCAGGTGGGCGCCTCGGTGGTGCACCAAGAAGGCTTGAACTATGAAGAGCGCTTCACCCCGGAAATATACGCTGGATATGAATATTATCCCTTTTCCATCTATGCGGAATACGCCCAGCGCCGTCTGGAGAATGGAAATATCCTCGCGGGCGACGGGATATACTCCTCGCTCACGGCGGCGGTGGGAGGATTTGCCGCGCAATTCAGCTATAAATATTACGGTTTCGGAGTCGATGACTGTTTTCAAACCCCCCCGGTAGTTCAGCGAGAATACACCACCAAGCTAATGTCATCCCATCCTCACCTGCCCTTAATAGACGACCAGGTCGGTTTCGAAATTAACCTTTCAGCGGCTCCTCACGATTTGGTATTTCTGGATTTAAACTTCAGCCGCGCCAGCCGGCATCGAGGGGCGGATATTCTCCCTTCACTGGAACAGGACTATTCACCGTTCTGGGAGTTATTCTGCGAAGGGGAATATTATCCCCGCTCCGATCTGACGATGAAATTCGGCTTCGGTTGGAACGAAGAATCACGCATTAATTTCTGGGAAGAGAAAATCGGAACGACTACTGAAATCATCTACAGTTTCAGCGGTTTATGGAGCATTACCCTGGCTGGTGAAAAGATGTGGGTGGACGATATCCAGGCTAATTTGACTCATCAGGAACATTGGCTTTCAGCCACATTAGCGCGGGCGCCTTTCGCCAGCTTGAATATAAGCTATGAAAATTCCACCCGCGATTCCGATGTGGAAGGGAATGAGTGGCTGAGCGGTGAAGTGGCGGTGACCATCATAAGCGAACACCGCCTGCTGTTGTTCTACGGCCGTGAACGGGGCGGATTGAAATGCACTTCCGGGATCTGCCGGCCGGTTCAGCCTTTCGAGGGATTCCGGCTGACCTATGACGGAAGGTTTTAGAAGTTGAATGTCGTCTTGAATCCGAAATATGAATATTATTCAGGGCACTTAATATTTGACATATTCAAACATATCATTCCCGCTAAAACCAAGCGGGAATGACAGCCCACCAACCCCTAAATCCTAAATCCTAAATCCTAAATCCTAAATCCTAAA
>JABMRZ010000009.1 GCA_013202315.1 Candidatus Tariuqbacter arcticus
CACTACTTTGTTAAGTAAATCCACTTAAATCTGTTTCTCTTAGACTGAATGATCTTTTACATAAATAACACCACCCAAGCTTATCCAAGATAACCCTCTGAATCATTTTCCTAATAGTCGGCAATGGTAGAGGGGGGAAAATCACCCTCTAACTGTAATAACAACAGGAAAATATAGGCCATGGTCGCCAATGTAACATGGTGATTCCACCCCTGCCAACTGCGCCCTTCATAGTGATCCAGTCCTACCTCTCCTTTGAGAGACTGGTAGTCTCTCTCTATGCGCCAGCGCAATTTGGTGGTCTTCACTAACCGTGATAAAGGGGTAGACTCCTCCATATTGGCAAGGAAGTATTTACAAGGCGATTTTTCGCCCGGCGTTCGCTGGAACAGTAGCCAAACTATTGGCTGTTCGGGAGCATTCTGTTGATATTTGTGTGCTGGTTGAACCCGGACAGCGGTAAATTCAGCCACCAGCGGCCCTTTCGTCCCCTGTCCATAGACAATCTCTTCCCAAGCATCATCCGGCAGAGTGGCTGCGATCTGTTCAGCCGTTTCCGGGGGATCATCAGGATTGTATCGTGGCTTGGGGGGACGTCCACGCCCTTTGTAAACAACGGGATAGCGTTGAGCAGGATGCCGCCAAAAGACCATAGTGCCGTCAATGGCTACCGAATAGGTAAGCTTACGGGATTCCAGTCCTTCACGGAACTTGGTCACCACCCCATAGCTGTGATCCGCCAAAATCACACACAGCTCAATCTCGTTTTGCAGAGCCCAGTCGATCATATCCAGCGACAGTTCCCATTTCTTGCGGAAGTTTACTTCCTCCGGGATACCGGCTTTCTTGCAACGCTCAGGATCTTCAGTCCATTTTTGGGGAAGATAAAGCGCCCAATTCATGGGAAAACTGGCTCGTTCTGTGGCCCAGTGCAGGCTGACGGCGACCTGGCAGTTGTCCACTTTGCCCAGCGTGCCCGAATATTGACGGGCTACACCCACCGAATGCTTGCCCTTTTTTGGGAAACCGGTATCGTCAATGATGCTGGCCTTGACCGGCTCCAGTTCAGTAATCGCTTTCCGGGTCATGGTTAAGCGGATGGGATCGTTATCCCAGGGGCTTGAATGCAAGAGTTGCTGGATTGCCTGGGGATTGTTGTCTAAAGAGCGAGTTGCAATGGCAGAAACCGTTTTTCGTTCGGCTTCTGAAAGGAGACCTTGGATGTATTGGGCACCCCATTTACGGCGTTCGCTTCGACCGATGGGTTTAAGCAACTCCTCCAAAAAACAATCCAATCGGGAGCGAACCTTTTTTAACTGTTTTGACTCCATGTCTGATAATATACGAAATATCGAACAAAAAGTCAAGTATACTTAACAAAGTAGAATTATTTAATAAATAATAACTTCCGTGTCTGGCTGAACCCATCTGCCTGCAGACGCGCGAAATAAATGCCGCTTGACAAACCTGAAGCGTCAAATGTTCTTTGATACACTCCGGCGGGCTGGAAACCTTCTACCATTCTCGCAACTTCCCGCCCTATAATATCATAAACTATCAGCGAAACCTTCCCAGCTGCCGGCAAATCAAAGGTCAAATTCGTCACTGGATTGAACGGATTAGGGAAAGCGCTGTGTAAAGCGAATTTTTCGGGCAGAGCCTCTTCAGCTATGATATCCTCTCCGGGGAAAGATTCGCCGGAACAGATCCAGCCTTCGGAGCCCTTCCATATTCCGTCTGCTCCTTCCTTGATGAAAGGAAAAGCATCCGAATCGATGACATTCCAGGGATAGTCCCCAATCATGCCTATACAAATGTACTCTCCAGCCGGAGCGCTTCCCGGAACGAAGACGGTTCGATCCCGCTCGATTGAACTTCCCGCTTCCAGAGTAAGATTATAAACCGGTTCAAGTATAGTGAACTGATACCCTCCGGGAACTTCGATATTGACCCAAACATCGAATACCGCAGGCTCGCCGCCGTTGTTGACTCCCGCTATATTGTAGGCAAAGGCGTCGCCCCCGGGCGGAATGACAATGGGGGGATTAAATGGGACGAGAGTGATTACAACAGGAGATGATTGTGTTATTAATTCCACATTATCAATATCGCCCCCTGCATAGAAACGGAACCGCACCTCCGAGTCACAAGTCAATTCACCATCGTTGACAATGATAAAAGGCGTTGGGTCATCGTCCAAGAACACCACAATATCGCAGTCAGAATTGCGAATGAGCCTTAAATGATGCCAATCGGGAACCTGAATTATGTTTGGAATTTCAGCTATAATGGTCGCCACGCCGTCAATATACCGGTAAATGCGGGCATTGGGGTCATCGCTGTCAGGGTCTGCAAGGTCAAGCATGTAATTGTTATCGTCATCCTGATAATTGAATTCCACCCCAAAATTCCCGTAGCTTTCATTATCTATGAAGAAGTCGACTTCCAGCTCAAAAAAGCTGGCTGTGAATTCTTGAGGATAAGCTGCGGCTATGAGGTTGCTTGTGCCATAGCAGTAATCGCTGCCTCCGGCGCCCGGACTGATTATACCCCAATTACCCTCTACAACCGTCCATCCGTCGGCGTTACCATCCTCGAAATCATCTCCCCAGATAGGCGGTGGCGGCGGGGGTTGTCCAGAACGATCAATGTCTGAAATCCGCACTTCGTCGATGAACCCGTTGGAGTAGAAATCCCCATAGCCGGTATCGTGAAACCAGCCGATGGTGAGCTGATGAGTTGAGTTTCTGATGGAACCGATGCCTGCCGCGGCTGATTCCACCAATGCCCCGTCCACAAAGATTTTCAGCTCGCCGCCGCTCGTCCAGGTCATCTGGATGTAGTACCAGGTATTCAAATCAATTACAGGGTCGGTGGTTATAAAAGTATGACTGCCATTATTCTGGTAGACTCCGGCATAAATCTCACCACTCGGATTAATTGTAAGGAGGTATGCTGGGTCTGTAGTGTAGTATTCGTAGCGGTATACGACCGGATTTTCATCAGGATTAAATTCGATTAGCTTGATATGAGCGTCGATAGTTAGCTCATCCCAACCATTCCCGATCAGGTAATCGGAATTGATTTTGGCATCAGGATCGGTTATGTCGGCGCACCCACCATACAATCCCGCGGGGGTGAATTCCGCTCCGTCTTCCAGAGCCATATCGTACCCGTTGCCGGAGACATCATAGGCATTATAGGTGCCGGTTGATTCATTGAAATGCCAGAGAGCTTCGGTGAATTCGTCCGGCTCAAAAAGAATCCCGCCAGATGGAACAGGATACCGGTCAATATCCGAAATCCGCACTTCGTCAATAGTGCCCTGGAAGAAGAAGTCCCCATACCCTTCATCGTGAAACCATCCTATGGTAAGCGGATCGTCACCTGCTCGAACGGTACCTTCATGCACCTGTTGAGATTCAGCGATCATTTCACCATTCAGGAAGATCCTCGTGGGTTCACCACTGGACCAGGTCATTGCAACATGATACCATTGATCCGTTTCAATAGTACCGGGCGGGGTTGTGGCACTGCTGTACACGCTCCCCGGATCGTTCAGGTAAACACCGCCCACTAAGCTTCCGTCTTGCAAAATTGTCAAGTAGTAGGACGGATCGGCCACGTTGTGCCACCGATATCGCTCGACAATTGGATGCTCAGGGCCCGTGATTTCGGTGGGGTAGATGTGAGCGTCGATAGTTAGCTCATCCCAACCATTCCCGATCAGGTAATCGGAATTGATTTTGGCATCGGGGTCGGTTATGTCGGCGCACCCGCCATACAAGCCCGCGCTGGTAAATTCCGCTCCATCTTCCAGAACCATATCATACCCATTGCCCGTTGCATCGTAGGCTGTATATGTGCCGCTCGCCTCATTGAAATGCCAGAGCGCTTCGGTGAATTCGTCCGGCTCAAAAAGAATCCCGCCAGATGGAACAGGATACCGGTCAATATCCGAAATCCGCACTTCGTCAATAGTGCCCTGGAAATAAGACCATCCGTATATTTCTTCCCACATACAACCGATTCTAAGTGGATCTGTCCCCTCTCTTATAGTTCCAGTTTCAACTTCGATCCCCAATGCAACCGGGTTGGACATATCATCAATGAAAATTCTTACCGGTTCGCCGCTGGACCAGGTCATTGCCACATGATACCATTGATTAGTTTCAATGATACCAGGATCGGTGATTACACCAGCAGACTGGGTACCTATTTCATTTAGATACACGCCAGCGTTCAATTCGCCGATTGCGGTAATCATAAAATAGAAGGAAGCATCAGAGATATTATGGAATTCATAACGAGCAACGATTGTATGATAATCGCAGGTAGGCTGAACGGGGCCGATTTGTGTCGGGTAAATCCAGGCATCGATGGTCAGGGCGTCCCAGCCGTTTCCCACCAGATGAGCGGAATTGACTTTAGCATCGTCGTCGGTCAAATCCGCACCACCGGCAAAGAATCCTGCACCGGTGAATTCCGCTCCATCCTGTAACACCATATCGTACCCGTTGCTGGTTGCATCATAGGCAATATAGGTGCCGGTTGCCTCATTAAAGTGCCAAAGACCAGCCGTATAATCGTCCACAATGAACTCTCCCCCGAACGATTCGCTCGCTAAACATATCAACCAGATATCCTGTCCCCCGGCTCCATAGGAGTCAGTCCATCCGGCGAGGATATATCCCTCATCGCTGGTCTGTTGAACGCAACGGCCTAAATCATCACCGAATCCGCCATAAGTTTCGTCCCACTCCAAAGTACCCATTGCATTCGTCTTGACCAACCAGATATCTTTATTTCCAGTACCATAGGACTCAGTAAAGCCTACTAATATATATCCGCCATCACTTGTCAGCTGAACGCATGAGGCTTCATCAGCACCGCTTCCCCCGTAGGTTTGGTACCACTCCTTATTGCCATTTTGATCCGTCTTGAATAAGCAGAAATCTTGTAAGCCGGCACCGTAAGAATCAGTAAAACCTGCAAGGATATATCCTCCGTCTTCAGTCTGTTGAACACTGGCACCGAATTCACCACCGCTTCCCCCATAGGTTTGGTCCCACTCTAAAGCGCCGTCTTGATCCGTTTTGATCAACCATGCATCCCAGGGGAAAGGGCAGTATGGGGTAGTATAACCAGAGACTATATAACCCCCGTCTACGGTCTGCTGAACGCAGTTGGCAGCTTGGTAACCGCCTCCCCCGAAGACCTGGTTCCACTCTTCGTTTCCATTTGCATCCGTCTTGATCAACCAGACATCCCAGATGACACCATAAGAATAGGTTCCTCCGGCAATGATATATCCCCCGTCGCTGGTCTGCTGAACGCTGTGGCCATCATCGCCTTCGCCTCCCCCATAGGTTTGATCCCATTCCACATTGCCTTCGGCATCAGTTTTGATCAGCCAGGCATCATAACTACCAGCGCCAAAGGAATATGTATATCCTACAACGATGTATCCCCCGTCATTTGTCTGCTGAACGCAGTAGCCTCCATCATTATTATTTCCTCCAAAGGTTTGCTCCCATTCCACATTGCCAGCGGTGTCCGTTTTAATCAACCAGACATCGGAACCACCGGCGCTATAAGAATAAGTATAACCTGTGGTGATGAATCCGCCGTCATCGGTTTGTTGAACATAATAGCTTCCATCATTAGTGTTTCCCCCATAGGTTTGAGTCCAAAGCGTGTCCGGCGCCGGAGGTTGGGCATAGACGGAAAAAGACAGGATTACTGCGCCGATCAAGGTTGTAATTAGCTTTTTCATTTCGGGTTCCCCTTATTCTTATGAATGGATTTTTTATTATTCGGTATAGAGCTGCGAGTGCGGTCGAGGTGAAGGGATATTATCGGGATTCGTGGATTATCTCGAAGTGGGCGATTCTTGGGATGAATTCATACCGACCCTGAATAATGTGCATAAAATGCCTGATTATGGGAGTCATACAACATATAATTCACACCATAAAGATATTTTGGGATAAGTATTTTATTAAAAGCAAAAAATATGACAAAATAATTTTATTCTTTTAAGTCTTACATAATCAAGTCAGTATAGTTTTCGGATTCAACAAAAAGAATAGTAGCGCTTATTCAAATAACTGAAATATTTGTTACTATTTGCATTTATAGCTAAAATGTGCCGCCAATTCCCGCGGATGATGAACGACAATTAAAAATCCCGCCTGACGACAATTAGAATTCCTGCAAAAATCAAACAGGAATGGCATACTATTCAGGTCAACAAAATAACAGGAGATCTGAATGGTAACCGACAAACAGGTAAGGATTTTAAGGACCCGATGACCACGGCAGCGGCTTCGTGCCGGTCGACATTTCACCCGCAAAGGCAGACGGGTGCGGAAATACAAATGCGTATTTGGCAAATTAGTTTATCCCACGACTCTATAAAGACTCTTCGCTTCCGTCCGGCGGTCTAAGGGAATATTGACCAGCCAGCGGTTCAGAGTTTCCAACGCAGTCTTCAGCGTGGGTAAAAAACCGTAATCCCCCTCAATTTCTATTTCACCAGCGAAGTCGATACTATCTTTGGAAGCAATTACCCAGATTATTTCGCTGCACTCCTTTTCCCCCGGCGGAACACTCACATTCAGATGGATACCCAAAGCGTTATCTTTACCGGAGGGGAAAACGAAATCTTCGCCAGCTTTAATAAAATTATTCGAATGGATTTTATTGGGAAATAACACTATAACTTCATTCTGTGAAGTCACATTCAACACCGTCAAATAGCAATCCTGTGTTGCCCGCGCTTTAATTATCATCTCTTCGCCGGATTGATAAATCGAACGATTCAAATCCAATTTCACTTTAAAAGCGGGGTCGGATTGCCCGGCTTCCCGTTCCACCAGAGCCTTCATCCGCACCTGCAAAATTATAGAAGGAATATCCGCTGCTTCCTTCTGAACGGTCAGGGTCTTCCATTCCAGTATCTCCTCTTTCACCACTTTGCCGTAGGAAGCGGCGGATACCATATCTCCTTTTAGGATGAATTCCTGCGTGAGACTACTGGTCTGCAAATTCACGCCGCACACCTGTTCCACCGCCGCCCGGCGGGCATTTTCCAACGCTTTTTGCGCCGCGGCGGGTAAAGCATAGGAGGCTAAATCCGCTTCGCCCCGGACTTCAATCCATATTCCGGACTGCCCCCAGCTGACTCCGCAAAGAATTAAAAGTAAAATGGCTGATAAAATTCGCCTGGTCAAAGTTCCTCCGCTAATATTTGTACAGTTGATAAAATATGGCAATGTCCTTATATAATTGTTTCACTATATTAAATTTGATTTTTTACTGAATTGAAATTTAAAAATTGGTAGGTCAGGGGCTTGTCCCCTGACAAATCATGCGGGGGGATGAACCCCCCGCCTACCATGACAATTATATAGGAACAATACCATAATATCAGCAGCTAATTTATTTCACCTTCACAATCACCCGTTCTTTATCGCCGGAAATCACCGCCGTCTGCGGCCGCGTCCAGGTGCGGTTGGACCAATAAGGGAGTCCATCATTCTCATCGTTGATGTATTGTTCCAGCTCCCCGGCAGTGATGACTCCGTCCTTATTGAAATCCGCCGCCCCCTTCAACCCTTTTAAGAAGAAGTAAGTGAACATACCATGCTGTTTTTCCGGATACCAGTTCGACACCTGATTGGACAGCGAAGATTGAAACAGCAGGCAGCCGGGGGATATTTTAAAGACATCGTCAACTATTAGCAGAGCCGGACTGGCGCCTTTGACCAAAGTCTTTCCATCCCCGGTTTGACCGCTGAAACAGGCTTCCACCACCACCGTCTTGCTCTTGGCTTTCAGGTTAGCGATGTCTTGGTAAAACTCCCGCATTCGATAGGCGCTGATATCGCTGACGAAATTGGGGTCGCAGTCTTGCGGGACAAAGAACGGTTCCCCGCTGTCGGTCTTGGGCGCGCCGTGACCGGTGTAATAGACAAAAAGGTCGGAACTACCATCCGGCTTCAGAAATGCCGGCAGTTTATTCTTGATATAGGTCTTCATCACCGCCGCAGTCATCAACTCCTGCGGATTATGCGGCAGGATGGCTTCCGGCGGATAACCCATAGTCTTCTCCAGATAAATCCGCATCAAAGCGGCGTCCTGTTTAGCGTAAGCCACATCCGGCACATTAGGGTTGGCGTAATCAGAAACGGCGATGACCAGGGCTACGGCATTCTTATTCTTCACCGGTGAAACCGGGATATCCTTTTCGATGTCGATGGTCAAAGTAGCGACATTGGCAAAATCTATCTTTTCCAATTCCTTGCCTTTGACTACAAATTCGGTGATAGTCCGGACAGGCTTATTTATTTTAAGTTTTATGGGAAAACTATTAAGTGTGTTAGTTTCATTCATCCCAATAGTGAGATTTACTTCATTCCCCACCTTTGGATTAGTCAATACAGAAAATTCCAAATCTTTGAAATCGCCCGAAGCGAATTCGGCAAAGGAATAGTTTTCTTTACTGCCCGGAGCAAAGAAAACATTGGCGGGGAGATTGGCTTTGAAATTGACATTTTTCCCTTTTCCCTGCCCGCGATTCTGTATTCTCACTAAAATCGTCACCACTTCGCCGGGGATGATAATATTATCGCCGGAAGCGGTGCTGATACCATAATCGATCAAGGTTAAATCAGGAAGCAATAAAGGAAAAGTCTCAAAATTCAACTTCACCGGGTCGGGATTAAAACCGTTGCTCTCGGTTGCGGAAATGACGAAGGAACGGTTCAGCCGTTGGATATTTTTATTCGCTTCAATATCGAAATCAACGGTTTTCGTTTGTCCGGGTGGAATTTCACCCACAATCCTATTTTTTGAATAGGTTAAAGAAGGGTCTTCAACCTCATTCTTTAGTTCCAGTATAACTCCAAATGCGCTCCCTTGACCGGAATTGGCGATTTCCACTGAAATTTTTCCCTTCTCTTCCGCATCCAAAAAACCGTTATTATTCGGCTCGGAAAACTTCATATTTTTCAGGGTCAGAGCTGGAGGAGTGATGGCTTTTGTCGTTGTGGCAGCTGCAGGAATCTGCGCTAATCCTTCTATGCTCCGCTGTTCTCCGAAAGGATATTGACTGCCGGTGATGGGGTGAATTATGGTAAGATTGAAATATTCATAATTGATCAAGTCTCGCTTTAGTTGTTTCATCCCTTTCACTTGAACGGTTTGCCAATTTTCCTTGAAAGCGCGGGCTTCGGAACGGGGGATTTTGATGTTTTGGGTATTATTATTGATGGTAATAGGATAGATTTCAGTATCGGCATTATAATTACCAACTTGCTCTATCTGTAAGCTGGCTTCGGATAAGGATTGGCGGATTTTGTCTTGAGTCTCTTGTTCCTTTTTTTGCTCTGTTAATTGTTTTTCTTGTTCTTTTCTTTGCTGTTCCTGCAGTCTTTGCTGATATTCAAGTTCTAATTTTGTTATATATTCTTTTTTTAAAGAAGCTATTCTTTGTTTATATTCATCAGCAGTTTCAAATTCGGTTTTTGGATTTTCACCTTTGACAATAGCATAAGTAATATCCCACAGCTTCAAAGTATTATCATCACTTCCGGACAAGGCATAGCGCCCATCGGGGGAAAAAGCCACGGACAAGATATTAGCTCCATGTCCACTGAAGGTGCGCAGACATTTCCCAGTTTGAATATCCCACAGCTTCAAAGTCTTATCCTCGCTTCCTGACAGCGCATAGCGCCCATCGGGGGAAAAAGCAACAGATTCGACAGACTTACTATGTCCGCGGAAGGCGCGGATTTCCTTGCCGCTATTAATATCCCACAGCTTCAAATTATTATCCCAGCTTCCCGACAGCGCATAGCGCCTATCGGGGGAAAAAGCCACGGAACTGACTCTTTTTCTATGCTCTCTGAAGGTGCGGAGGCAGTTCCCAGTTTGAATATCCCACAGCTTCAAAGTCTTATCCCCGCTTCCCGACAGGGCATAGCGCCCATCGGGGGAAAAAGCAACGGAATTGACCTTACTACTATGCCCGCTGAAGGTGCGGATTTGTATTCCGCTATTAATATCCCACAGCTTAGAAGTTTTATCATTGCTTCCCGACAGCGCATAGCCCCCATCGGGGGAAAAAGCAACGGAAAAGACAATGTCGCTATGCCCGCTGAAGGTGCGGAGGCAGTTCCCATTTTGAATATCCCACAGCTTCAAAGTATTATCCCAGCTTCCCGACAGCGCATAGCGCCCATCGGCGGAAAATGCAACGGAATTTACCCAACCACTATGCCCGCTGAAGGTGCGGAGGCAGTTA
>JABMRZ010000114.1 GCA_013202315.1 Candidatus Tariuqbacter arcticus
TATAGGCTGTGGGCTGTGGGCTTGTAGGCTGTAGGCTATGGGCTATAGGCTGTGGGCTGTGGGCTTGTAGGCTGTAGGCTATGGGCTATAGGCTGTAGGGAAATAGGCTATGGGCTGTAGATTTTTGAATTAAATACATTTCTTTATTATATTTCAAATATGTCAAGAGATTATAAAAAGCTTCGCGTATTTAAGATGGCGGATGAACTTGCAGTCGAAGTATATCGAACTACGAAAAGATTTCCAAAGAATGAGATGTTTGGGATTACTTCTCAACTTAGGCGAGCCGCTCTATCCGTTCCCACAAATATTGTCGAAGGTTCCCATCGTTCAACTATTGGCGACTATCTTCGTTTTCTTGATATTGCGCTTGGCTCTCTGGCTGAAACAGGTTATCTCATAGACTTTTCGGCTCGATTAGGTTATCTTGACTCGGAAAACGCGGATAACTTGCGAAAATCATATTTGGATTGTATTCGGTCATTGAAAGCGCTAATTAAGTCACTTCGCTCAAAGACTGTAAACCTATAGCCCATAGCCTATAGCCCATAGCCTACAGCCTATAGCCTACCTCCCCATTCCCCTCACCCTCGCCTGCTTCACCTGCGCCGACGGGGCATACAGATAATTGACCGCGAAATACCGCAGAGCATCCATCGAATGGTCGCAGATTCCATCCTTCTCCGGCTCATCAGCTCCGGGTTTCCAGCGGTAGCGGCGAATGTCTTCGGTTAAACGATTGATATTGGGGGAAAAGAAGAGCCGGGTTTCACCATTGGCGTCTCTGAGAAGAGATTTGACCAATTCCACTCCGGTGGCGATGCGGCTGGGACGGTAGCGCAGTTTGAATCCGGCGCGCTTCAGCCTTTCGATGGGGGCTATCCCTTCCGAATCGACTGAAGCCCCAGCCGGGTCGCAGGCGGTGAAGACCACCTTCTCTTCCGCAATTCCATACTTCGCATCCATTCCTTTAATGGTCTTAATCATTTGTTCAACGGTGGCGTCATCTCCCGCCCATTCATCGAAGACTACCAATTTCCCGCCGTCGATTTCCTGCAGCCAGAGGACAAAGGGGTGCCGGTAACCGAAGTCAATCGCCCGGAAGACCGGCTGCGCCGGATTATATCTGTGATTCTGAAGTAAAATATTGTTCCCGGTGAATTCAGGGTAGACCAGGTCTGATGAACCCTCGAAAGAAATCTCATATTCGCGCCGCCATTCGACTTCAGACAAACCCTTCCTCGCATTTTCCGCCCAGGCTTCGTCCCTTTCGGGATGCGATTTCCAATGAACCTTGTGGATGGCGAACCCATTTTCCGGGGCGCCCTTGACCAGTTCGGCGAAGATACCACCCGACCCATTCGGGGTCGACACCCCGACGAAGCTGGCGCCGTTGTCCAAACACGGCTTCAATGCGGTCCATATCTTATCTGAAAAGGGGGTGAAGGCCATTTCGTCCCAGAAGACCGAAGTTGGTGAGTGCATCCTGGGCGCATCTTCTGTAGCAGGTAAGCTGATTATCCGCCCACGCTTGCTAATTTCCAATTCGCTTCGGTTTCGAGTGGAACTGCCGAGCCTGAGTTTGCGAGGGAGATGGTCGAAGATGAAGCAAATCCGCCTCAGCAACTCATCGGCGCTGAATTGATTCTTCGACAGCAATAAATGCAGTCCCCCATCGAGGGCGCGAAATAATGTAAGAGCGCACATTATCCAGGAAACCATCATTTGACGCGACTTCGGAATCAACAAGAACTTGTGCATAGTCAAAGAACGGGCGGTTTCATTCAGAAACCGGTAATCGGGGAATTGGGTCACTCCCTTCAACGGGTGCAGGGTCGATGTCCAATTACGAAGGAACATTTCAAAGATTTCAATTCTGCCGTTTTCCATCGTCTTCCTTCAGAGTTTCCCACAGGTTGACTTCTTTGTCATCATCAAGCAGATTTGGAATATCCGGATAGATATACTTCGCCGCCTGCACACTGCCCCGGCGGGCTTCGGCTATCATCCTCTCCACTACTGCAACTAAATTTTCACGCAGCAGCTTCGCCGCCTGTTTATAGACGCCGCCTTCATCATACCGCAATTCCGGGAACATCTCCAATTGTTCAGGGTCGAAGGGACTTGCGTTCATTATATCACCTATGCAGGTTCATATTAACCTGAGTCTTTGCGCTCCTTATCGCCGGCTTTGCCAGGAACCGTGAGAGCGTATTCCAGGCTTGATTCTGGTAGCGGAGCGACATTTCCCGCCACTGTTCCGTCATATCATCGGAGCTGTTGGAATGAAGTCGGTTCATAATATCCATCGCTTTAGCGTTGCAAATGATGGCGATAGCGAGTTCGGTGGCGCCGGTTTTCAACCCTTGGTCGGAGGAACCGGCGTCATACCCTTCCGCCAGCCGGGCGAGTATTTTATCCTCCGCCTCGGTGATGGCTTCGGAAATCAGCGCATCGGGGATAGTAGAAGCGGTGGTAGTGTAATCCACATAAACGATGCCGCCGTTGGCGATGCCGCCGCCATTGATGCGCGTCAATGCGCCGGAAGTGTAATCAATGGTGTAATCGGTATCCTTTATATGCACAGTATAATAGAGATACCAGATATAGACTTCAGCGCCGTCGCCAATTGAGCCGCCAACTGCGCGGCGGATATTTCCCTCCTCGTAATCCACCACATAATCGGTTCCTTCGATGTGAACAGTCGAGCGCAGGGCGTCATCGGTCACCACCACCGAACCGGGGACGATATCAGAATGGTCCAACGCCCGCCAATTGTAACCGTTCAATATTTGAGAACCCTCTTCGTAGGGGGTATTCAAATCCATGGTCTTGACTTCTTCCGAACCGGAAGTAATCACCGCCGAATTTAGCTGAACAGAGTCGGTTCCCCATAGTGTATGTTCTTCATTTTCCACCGACCCCACCGCCACATCGGACTGCATAAGGTGTTTTTTCACCGTGGCTGAATCTGTCCATGACATATTTATCTTCCCTTTATATTAGTCAGCAGTTCAAATTGTATGGTTCATATCCGTTATTAAAAGGTCTCAGGTCTCAGGTCTCAGGTCTCAAGTCTCGTGTCTCAAGTCTCGAGTCACATATCTTGCAACATTTCCACTCTTCACCACTAGCAGGATTGGTCCCAATTCCATTCGGGACGCCTCCACACATGTATTGATACAGCTATATAGTCGAGGTTGTCTCAACCCAAATACCATAAAATTCAACTCTATTTAATATGAATTTTCAAATCACTATAGTGTTACCATGTTTCGCTTCTCTCAAAACTTGAGACTTGAGACTTGAGACACGAGACTTGAGACACGAGACTTGAGACATTATTATCACGATTCCGTAACCTTAACAGTTACCGTGGCAAACAGATCCGTGTTCCCCGCGACCGAACTAACAAAGACCGCGGTGTTAATCCCGTTCTTCTGCGCATATACCGTGAAGGAGGCGACATCGTAGACCGCATAAACCGAGATGCGGTCGCCGGCGGAGAATTTAATCTCCCCGGTATCGCTGTGAACGCTGGTTCCATCGTATACATCGATAGCGAGGATGCATCCGTGATAAGGCATCGGATAGCCTTCTCCAGCCAGTCCCCCGGCGCCCTTCAAATGTTTATCACTGATGACGACTGCATCCCCAAAGGGCAGTACCACGATGGACTGTTCGCTTTTGAGATAATTCAGTGTTTTATTCACAGTCATAAAAGCCTCATTGAAAAAGTCATTGGTCATCGTTCATTATGAAAAAGTCTTGTAAGGGCGTTCAATTGAACGCCCCTACCCATAATTTTCAGTGACAAATGACGAATTAATAATCGCTTAAGGCAATCGCTTCTTCCACCATAATGGAGAAGACCGATTCCTTGGACACGATGGCGGATTCCAGTTTCTGGGCGATGATTTTTTCCGCTTCGAGTATCAAAGGCTGGCTGACCGATTCGCGGATGGCGAAGCGGCGGTCCAAAGCCGCCAATTTGGTGCTGGTGGCGTTGGGAACCACCACCATTTTGGCGTTCACCGGGCGGAATGATTTATAATCGCCGGTGCGGGCGAACAATTCCGATTCCCGCCAGGACAGCGGGTCGGTGAACTGGGACATATTCAAGATGACTTCGATATCCCCTTTCGTCGCCAAAATATGGGTCATCTGGGCGGGAACCTGAAATGAAGCCGCCAGGTGCACTAAATCCGAGAAGGCGAGGGTTCCGGGCGTGCCGTTGAAATAGTCGGCGGCGCCGGAAGATGTGCCGTCGCCGTTGATAATTATATCATAGATGTCATCGATTTCATCATAGGCGATTTGCGCGCCCACCCACCAGAGGAAATTCCTGAATTCGGTCAGTTTCTGGTTGCGCACCATCTTGTAAGTGAAATCGAAGCGGCGCCCTTTATCCTTGATGTTCAGTTCCTTGTCGCGGTAGGCGAGTTTCACTGAGGGATATTCAGCGCCTTCCTCTTTCAGGGCGAGTGATTTCTGAGCTTCGGTAGTCTTGATGTAGATGGGGCGGACTGAAGGTCCTATGACCGGCACACTGACCGCAATCAATTCGCCCGGATCCTGCACCATCTTATAGCCCCGGCGAATTTCCCGCATCATCAATTCGGCGGACAGAATCATCCCTTTGCTGACGAAAAACTCATCAACGGTAACGGTATTCGGTCCCGAAGTCGGGAGGTCGAGGACATACAGCAGCCTTTCAAACGCATCCAGCGGCGATGCGAAGTTACCCTTTTCATCGCGGGGGCTGGGGTCGAGTTCTTCCAGATATTCGGAAAGGGATAATCCGCGTTCCTGCGCTTCCCGGTACCAGGCGAGCGAACCGGTGCGGGAAAGCTCGGCGACCTTGTCTATCATCCCCTTCGCGGTTGACAAATCCATTGTCATTTTAACTCCAAATTTAATTGTAAAAACTTATTAACAATTGTGTTGGTTATTTGATTTGAAAGATGTTTTCAACAGTCACTCGTCATTGGTCACTGGTCACTCGAAAAAAGCAATTATAGCCATTCTTAAAAATAATGTCTTATCTTATCTACATTTAAATAATATTCTAA
>JABMRZ010000115.1 GCA_013202315.1 Candidatus Tariuqbacter arcticus
ACGCAGCTGCTCCCGCTCGTGCGACAGAGCCTTCTTGGAGGGAAAGAAATTCAAATAGCGATGTCTTCCGCCATAGAGACTTCGGTCGAAACGGAAGGTGAATCCCAGAAAATCGAGGGACGCACCTTGTTCCGTCAGATGGATGATGCCGGTCTTATCGCGGTTAATCCGCAGACCCAGCCATCCCTCAAGCTTCGACTCCATCCAATCGACAAGCCGGTCGCCCTGATAGCGCGCCATGACGACAAAGTCGTCTGCATAGCGAACAAGCTTGGCGTTAGCCCAATGTGCGGGTCCGTCCTTGCGGTGAAAAACCTCATCGAACCAGTGAAGGTAGATATTTGCCAGCAGCGGAGATATTACCCCGCCCTGCGGCGTTCCCTTGCGGGGACGCTGCGGCTTGCTGCCCTTCCGGTCGGGTTCAATCACCGGCGCGGTCAGCCACAGACGGATGAGCTTCAATACGCTCCCATCGGTGACCCGCATCCGCACACAAGCCATCAGCTTGTCGTGGGGAATCGAATCGAAATACCCCTGCAAATCGGCATCATAGACCGCCGTGAAGCCCGACTTGAGATGACCGCGTATATCGTCCAACGCTTGATGAGCCGACTTGCCGGGGCGAAATCCATAAGAACAATCGTGGAAATCAGCCTCGAAAATCGGATCGAGGATAAGCAGCGCCGCCATCTGAACCACTCGATCCCGAATAGTGGGAATTCCGAGCGGCCGCTTCTTGCCGTTGGGTTTCGGAATGTATGCTCGTTTTACCGGCTGGGGGCGGTAGCGCTTGGCGCGAAGCTCTTCCTGAAGATCATCCAGAAAGCCATCGACTCCGCCTTCGCTGGACTCAATCTGCTCAAAGCTGACATTGTCCACCCCGGGCGAGCCTTTGTTAGCGCGCATCAGCTGCCAAGCCGTCTCCAGCGTATCGCGCCGATAGATTCGGTCATACAGAGCGTAAAACCGAAACTTCGGCTCCTGCTTAGCTTTTCGGTACAGTTTCTGTCTCAATGAGGCGAGTCTCTCCGGCAGACGAATCCCCCGGACTGTGCCGAGGTCTTTCGTTTCTGCCGGGTTTTCCGTAGTGGAATGTTCGTTCAAGCGGTTCTCCTCTTATTTCGACATTGACATGATTCCGCTAACGCCCCTTCGCTCCACGGGAATTACCCCGCTTCTGCGCTATTATGGGCGTCTCCGACCCCCGACCAAGACCGCACAGAAGGTTATGCATTCCCTTCAGGCGTTGTGGGAAGTCCCACATCTTGTCGGGTCTCCCAGGTTCCTCGATTGATCTGTCGGCACGCGCTGTCCCAAACCACCCCGGAGAGTCCGGCGGCTGCATACGCTTGTTGCTTCACCGCCGATGATAGGCTTCAGCGCTCCCGGAGGATTAGCCACTCTCAAAGGTCTAACGAGGCCGAATCGGGTTCACTTGCGTTACGGCTCGCGCCTTCGCCGTTCGAGGCTTCGCACCAATGGGATTACTCCCACCCGCGCTCGATTGGCTACATGTCAAACAAGCAATTTACATGGTGGATACCTTTCAATCCACAAGATCAGTCAGGTTTATCCTGGCGCACCGGGAATGACAAGGTGATGGACGGGGATGACAGCAGTGTTGCGGTTAGAACAAGAGAAATGCAGGGAAGCTACGAAAAATGGTCGTGTCCGTGTATAATTGCTTGATTTGACTAATTGCAAAATTATCAATAATTTATGTGAAATTAGCAAGTCAATGTTATTTAGAAGGTTAACAATTTCTAACAACTAAACGCTGACACGATCCGAAAAATGAAGCAGCCGATAAAACCGAACGGTTTTACGAGCAAAATTGACGATTCCAACTAATGTATAGACGGCTATGAAAACGACCCTGGTGGTGAATTCATAATCAAGAAACCGGAAGTTGTTAAGGAAAACTTCAACGATGAAGAACAGTGTCAGCGGGTTTATCGGCGGGTGGACGAAGACGATAAGGTAAAAATCGGCTTCCCCCCTACTCTTTTCGGTGACGAATGAACCTTTCAAGGCTCGTATGAATGCGCGCTTTCGGTATACTTCAGGCGCTTTGTCCAACCTTTCCAACAGGGTTTCAATCGCGCAAAAACGGGGATATATATTCCAAGCGGCGAATAATATTCCGCAGAATAGAGGGATATGACTGCCGGTAAGCCGGAATGCTCCATATCCCCAGAAAAAATACATTGCGGTTTTGGGCAGGTGATCGGTCATTTTATCCCAGAATTCACCTGAAAGCATACCGGCTTCGCCGCGCAATCGAGCCACTTCACCATCGGCGGCGTCCAATAGGAAGTTGATCTGAAGCAAGGCTATCCCAATTAAGCAAATTCCACTGGACTTGGAAGCTAAAAGCGCAGCGCCGCACAGACCCAGGATTAGTTTAACCCAGCATACGCCATTAGCGCTGAAGCCAATTCCATATAAAAATCGGGCAACGGGTTTTGACAAAGGGCGGATGACCTTGCGCCGGTAGAGCGAATTATCGAATATCGGAGGGGGATTTGCTGTGGAGGGTTTTTCAGTCATAAAGAAGACTCGTTTCGCTGCTTTTTTCAATCACGGTGACTAAGTATTGACCGGGGATACGATTCAAGAGATTCAAGGGGAAAGTAAGCAGGTAATAGATTTTGAAGGCAATACTTCGGAATATACCCTTTTGAGGAAGGAAATAATGTAAAAATTCAAATTGACTGATGAACCCGCGGGAATATTCCTTTATAAAAGCTGAATCAAAATCCTCACCCAATTCATCCTTAAGAGATGAAACCGCATCTTTGAAGCCGAAGCGCCAGGTTCCCTTTTTCTTTGCGTGTTTCATTGCAATTGGGTGAATAATGGAGCGGGCGTCGTTGGTGACGATAACGAGCTTTGACTTATTATCAACTACCCGGAGCATTTCTCTTACCGATAATTTACGGTATTCCGGGGTGAAATGGTCTAATACACCGACATTGAACGCACGGTCAAAAACATATTCTTTGAAAGGCAAATGGAAGATGGAACCTTGAACCGGGAATGCGTCAGCGCCTTGCGCTTCTGAGCGGCGGCGGGCGAATTTCAGCGCTGATATCGAGGTGTCGAATAGGATAAATTCACCGCCCGATTCGGCTAAACGGAGGGAATTGTCGGCGACTCCGCAGCCTGCTTCTAAAATTAATTTCCCGTTCAGACTGCCAAGTTCTTGCTTGATGATTCGATAAGCGAGTTCAACCCCGCCTGAACGGGAGAAGAATCTTTTTAGTCTGGTGGAAAAGGATTTAGGGTCGGATATTGTCCGATTCGCAGAGAAATCGTTCCAGTATCTTTCCCAAATCAGGGCGGAGGCTTGAGTCAACTCCTTTTCGTTCAGGTTGGGTTCGTCTGCCATCGTAGAGATTCACGCTCTGAATAATTCTTCAGCGATTTTCAAGTCTTCAGGGGTGTCTATTTCGAGCCATTTTTTACCGGTGAAATTTAAAATCGATACAGTGAATTTTCGGGTTTTTATCAATTCAAAAACTATAGCATCAAGCAGGAGATGTTGTTTTCCTTTGCTGATGGCATCTACGGTCAATTCCTTCAGTTTGTGGACAGCGCAGCGCGAGAATTTCATCAGGGGCACCGATTCGCCGGACGCTTGTTCGAGGGGAATCGTTTTAGATAAAGCCTCAACTTTGCCACCTACAACCTTTAATTTCATCGATTCCTCATTCAAAGAGGATTTATCGATGGGTAATACGATATCGCCATCGGCGGCGAACAACTGCTCGATCAGGCTATCTTCGATAATGATATCCGAATGGGATACGATGCAATCATCGGAAATCAGACTTTGTCCAATCCAGAATGATACAAGATTATCGGAACAGGTATAAAAGGGATTGAATATTGTTTTAACACCTGAAAGCGCAAGCGCTTCTTCTAAAACTTCGCTTTCGTATCCGGTTATAACGATTATCTCATCTATCCCCGCCTTTTTGAATTGTTCTATGAGCCTGAGAATAATGGGAACACCGCTAATCTCTATTAGCGATTTAGGAACTTTCATTTGGATTCGTGTTCCTTGACCTGCGGCTAAGATTATCGCTTGCATTCAGGGCTTCTCACAGATGAATATGGTCATTTTTGTGGTCGAGGGTTCATTTCCCCAAAGCGAGCATAGTTCATCCAATTTATCCCTGGCCTTATCACCCGGTATATTTTCAAAGAGATTTAAATCCAGATGCCTTTCGATATGTTCCATAAGTCTTACTGTAAATTCCGCATCTTCAATCATTTCCAGCCATTCGTTGTCGCTGGGATGGTATTCCAAGCCCTGTCGTTTGAGAAGGCGCAGTTTTTGAATTTCATTGGCTAATTCATCCCGCTTATCTTCCGGTTCAGCTCCCCAGTCTTCAACTATTATGAATTTTGCGCCTGGCTTCAGAATTTTGAATATTTCCTTCACCGCTTCAGGGATGATTTTGGGGGGAAAGTGATGAATGGCGTCCATTTCCAAGGCGCAGTCGAAACTTTCCGGTTTGAATGGAAGGTCAAGAGTATTACCTTGAACCAGAAAGGCTGAACCGCCGAGCCTGTTTCGCGCTATTCGGATGAAATTATCCGCCAAGTCCAGACCCCAATACCTCGACTTGGGGAATTTCCGAATGATTTGCTCAGCGGTAACGCAGGCGCCGAAGCCAATTTCGAGCAAATTATCACCGGGTTCGAGTTCTAACAACTCCAAAACACGAGCGTCAACACCGCTCCATTTCCTCGATTCAGCGTAACCCGCCGCTTGGGATTCCCAATGGTCTCGCATATATTTAAGGTCAAATTGTTTCATGTCCGACAGAGAAATTGGTTTTTCCCTCCCTTTGCAGTAATCTTCCATATTTTCGATGCAGGGCTTCTTGATTATCTGCCTCATCGTTCAATTCGTCCCGGATGTCCCAAATAATGAATTCCAGCATTTTCCTGGTGAAATAGCAGTTCCGTTGATCGAATTTATTCTTTCCGAATATGGCTTCGCCGTCAAAGACGCAGCCTCCGCCGCAAATTCCGATGGCATAACAATCCCGGCAATTCTCATTTAATATCGGTATTCGGTTCGCCCAATCGATTCTGCGATTATTTAAAGCGGCTTGATTGACGCAGGAAGTTGAAATACCGCCGGGCCATACTACCATTTTTTCGCCCTGCGCGGAACAGTCTCGGAAGCGGAATTTTCGGTTTAGCAGGGGTTCGAGGCGGCGGTTAATCTGGTCGATGAAGAGCCCTGCACTTTTAGCGAAGGTGAAAACCTTCAGCATCGCTTCGGTATATTCTTCAATGCGCAGCCAGGGGGCTCCCGCGCTTTTATGGGGAAGGTTCAAGCCCAAACTGGCGGGTTTGAAAGTATAATGAATATATTCAACTAATTCCGGCAATCGAGCGATATTATGGTCGCCCACTACTGTTGAAATTCCGAAATCAAAGCCCAAATCGCCCGCTATCTTCAGCGCATCAAAGACTTTGCGGAAGGAACCGTCTTTCCCCCGGCGAACGCTGTCATGCGCTACAATATCGCCATCGAGGGAAAAGAGTATGCCGACATTATGCCGCTGGAAATATTTCAGCCTTTGGTAATCAATCAAGGTTCCATTGGTGAAGAGGATAATCTTTCCGGCGATATTTTCGATCAAATAATTCACCGCGTCCGGATAGAGTTCGGGCTCGCCGCCGGTGATTAACAGCAGTCCGTTTTCGCCGATTTCGCGGTTGAAGCGGCGGCAGAGGTATTCGATTTCCGCCTTGGACATTTCCAATGCAGGCAACTTGGGGGAATTAGCGAGGAAAGAGCAGTAATTGCATTGAAGATTACATTTGGCGGTGATGACCACCTGCATCACCCGGAGGCGCGGCTGGGGTATTTTCATACTGATTTCAATATCCGAATTCGGTTCCGGTAAAGGCTGGTCATCCCGGTAGTAATCCCTCGTAAGCGAATATATCCCATAGCGGCAGATTTCACCGCCTCGGCGGAAGAGGTGGTATTGCTCATTGAAACAGATGCGAGCTGCGAGTCGCGAGTTGCGATTTTCAGGTCGCTGGCTGTTAATTGCGCGTGTCATATTTCAAGGGTTTGTTCGGGAATTAGATACTTACTCATTAGATGTAAGAGCTCATCTCTTACATTAACATTTCCCATTATTAAAATTTACAGGGATGCAAGGGATGCAAGGGATAAAAACATTTAATTTATTCAATCTTCGATGAAATCCTTTTATCAAATCTCCGATATTCTAATTTGGGGTGGTGTCAGTTAATCGTTGATATGGCTTTTCAATTTGTAAGTAACTCCCAAAATACTGTCATTCTGGCTTGTCCGGAATCGATTACCGACGCGCTTCGCTTGCGGGAATGACGAAGACAGGAGTGGTCACAATTAATAGGGGACACCACCTGAAAACA
>JABMRZ010000116.1 GCA_013202315.1 Candidatus Tariuqbacter arcticus
ATGATAATGATTCACAGTAATAAAGTAATGAAGTAATAGTTCTGAAAAATTAGAAATATCGACAATTTTTTGTCGATGTCGGTGCAGTAAGCGCCTAATATCAAATGTGGATACCACCGTCATGCTGAACTTGTTTCAGCATCCAGAGCCTTTGGAAATTCAACCAGATAATAGAATTAAAGACGCTGGATTCCGAAACAAGTTCGGAATGACATCCGCAGTTGACTATTATAATAAATGCTTAATTACTATTACTGATTTGATCAATAATCGAAAAAATATTCCCAATTATATTATAGTGACATTACAGTAGGCTTTAGTTATCAAATATGCTTTTTCTGAAGAATAATAGCAGAGAAGATTATCTAATAGCGAATAACGAATATCAAACAAAGAAATGATGAAGTATGGGAAATCAGATTTTCGGTTATGCACTCAAGTCAGCTTTTCTCAACAGTTCCTCAAATGTCGTCATTCCCGCAAGCGAATCGCGTCGGGAATCGGCTCGTTAAAACGAGAGCGATTTCGGACAAGCCGGAATGACATCCCTATGGGGAGTTCTGGGACAGACTGTCTGCACTCGATGCTATGTTCAAAATATACAAGCCATTGCTGTCGACTTCGGAGAGTCGACAGCACATAATCCGGAAGGTTATTAATGTGTTCGGATAGTAATTTGCCGGCTTTAAATAAGCCGACCTGCATTTTTTATGAATAATTCGGGTTAGACTGTCCGGCAAATTTAGAATTAGATTTTCACGATATCCCAGAGTTTTTTATTCACAATCAAATGGGTTTTCCAGGAGGTGCCCACTTTCATATAATTGTCCATGAAGCGGGTGTCGATGATGATTTGCTTCTCTTTGGGCATACCTTTGGAGGCTTCAGAGAATTTCACATAGTCGGTGTATTTCTTGCGCATTTCTATGAAAAGGTTAGTTTTCACAAAATCTTTGGTGGAACGGAATTCCGGCGCCAGTTGGAAGATCAATTCATTGACGGGTATGAAGTTCCAGTCCTTCACCGGTGTGTTCAAGGTGAGGAATTTCCCCAGCATCTCCTGGAATGAGGGGAGTCCTTCGCTTCGCAGGGGATAAATAACCTGCTTCTTGGGGTCGATATAGACTTCATCGCAGAGGCAGCATTGGAAGAGCATCATTTTCAGACCCCAT
Source organism: Candidatus Tariuqbacter arcticus (assembly GCA_013202315.1). Taxonomy (GTDB): domain Bacteria; phylum Electryoneota; class Tariuqbacteria; order Tariuqbacterales; family Tariuqbacteraceae; genus Tariuqbacter; species Tariuqbacter arcticus. The sequence continues at coordinate 1,173 of JABMRZ010000116.1, forward strand.
TCAATCGCCTGTTTTTCCTTCTCAGAATGGAGTATCATCTCCCGCCCGGCATATCCCTTATAGAGTTTAGTTCGGATTTTCTTATCATCGCATTCGAAAATAGTTGTAACGGCGTAGACAGGGACCCCATCCCGGAGGAAATCGTTCACGGTAAAATCGTCATCATTCATAAACATTCTAAGGAAGGCTCTCCTGCAGTCTTCGTTATTGACGATAACTTGTCGGAAAGCGGCTCGTTCGTTTTTATTCAGCGCTTTTCCGAAGCGTTCGTTGCGGAAAGCCACCATAGGGGTTCCGGGACGGGGTTTAGCCCGGTATCCGTCACTTCCTTTCATCAACATACCGAAGCGAAAGGCGTTATTAAGATAGTGATACCGGGGCGTTTTTGCTAAGGGGGAGCCGTCTTCCTTGAGGAAGATACTCGAATTTTCGCCTTCGACGAAGATTTCGGTGTACTTTAGGGGACCTTTTCGATGAAGAAGAATATATAGGTCTCGGATTTTGGAAAGTTCGAGTCTTCTCATCCAGTAAAGTTTTTGGTTCATTTTTTCCTTTCCCAGATTACTATGCTTTCCCGCGAGGATTGTTTGCCGAAAGTTTTCATTTGTTGAGGAGCGTTTCCTCGGTATCGGGCGATGAGGATTTTTTCGGTTTTAAGTCCGTTATTATCTCCGATTTCCGCCAATAATTCATCGACGGGGAACATTGTTTTCGCATATTTACAGTTTCCGACCACGAAGGCGATGCGGCTGCCCGGCTTGCAAATCCGATGGATTTCGGATAGGACTCCGTGCATATCTTCAAAGTATCCCCAGACCATATCGATGACTTTCCGGTTGGGGAGTCGACTGGCTCGGAGTTCATCCATCAGTTTTTCCAATCGTTGGGGCGGTTTGAAGCCGTGGATATCCACCACCCGGCGGGCTTCAACATTGGAGCGGAGCATTTTATAGCGCAGCCGCTTCAACTGTTCGTTATCTTCGATGAAGCTAAACAGCAGTTCGATGGCGTATATTCGCGTATAATCATGCCGATTGAGGTAAGGGGGGGAAGTTATCACGCCGTCGATGGAACAATCAGCCAGCGGAATTCGGCGGGCGTCGGCGCGGATAGTATGACCGTTATTTCCGCTGGGGCAATGCGGCAAATCGTCGATCATCATTTTGACTTGCGGGGGGAAAACTTCCTCCAGAGTTTTCGGTTTTTCTTTAGTTTTAAAGCGCAGGAAGGCGCCGTCGTTTTTGGTCAGTGAGATGGATTTAAGGATATTAAGCAGTGCGATGGCGAAGAATTTGCGTTCCGGGTCTTCCATCTGCGAAATGGTGAAGCGCAGGTGCAGCAGTTTGGTGAGCTGTTCGTGGGGGAAGCATTTTTGCAGATAAGGGACCGCATCTTTGAAGCCGAAATCGTACTGTTTCGAGGGGAAGATATGTTCAAAGTCGTTCATCGCTTTTTGGGTAGAGTATTCCATCAACTTGCCTTGGGTGACGAAGGTTGACAGGGGCATAATATCCAATCCAATGCAGTCCACCCCCTTTTCCCTGCAGGCGAGGGGAGTGGTGCCGGTCCCGCAGAAGGGGTCGAGGATAGTTACGCCCGGTTCAATTCGGAACCTGTCAATTAAATTGAAAATTAGGTCTTGCGAATAGCTATGGTTCAGGTTGTACCAGCGGTAGACCGGAGTTTTTCGGCTTTGATAGGGTGTGACTAAGCGCTTCAGTTCGAGCTTTTCTTCGAAAAGTTTCTCGTACCTCCCGTTCAAATTTCTCTCCTCAGTCTTTTAACCGGAATTCTCATTTGTTCACGATACTTCTGAGCCGTTCGGCGGGCAATATTGTATCCGAAATCTTTCAATTCTGTCACAATCGCCTGGTCGGAAAGGGGATTCATTTTATCTTCGTCAGCCACGATTTCCCTGATTTTCTGTTTGATAACTTTGGTGGATACTTTTTCACCGCTGGAAGTTTCCATTTTTTCGGAGAAGAAGTATTTCAGTTCGAATACACCCCAATCGGTCTGGACATATTTACCGTTGGTGACTCGGCTGATGGTGGAGATATCCATATTCACTTCCTCGGCGATATCGGCGAGAATCATCGGTTTCAGATATTTGGCGCCGCGGCGGAAGAAGTCTTCCTGCTTCATAACGATGGCTTGCATAGTGCGGAGCATAGTGGTTCGCCTTTGATGGATAGCGTTGATGAACCATCGCGCAGATTCGAGTTTCCTAGTGATGAATTCTTTTACCTTTTTATCGGTTTTCTTCTGCTGGAGAAGCATATTTCGGTAAGCGTTGTTGATGTAGAAATTGGGTATGTTGCCGTCATTGAGGTAGACTTGGAATTCACTGTCAATTTCGGTTACCACCAGATCGGGGATGATGTAATTTTGTCTTTCGTCGAAGTATCCTTCGCCTGGTTTGGGGTTCAATTTGGTGATTTCTTCGAAGTCTTTTTTCACTTCTTCGAGGCTAATTTCCATTTTGCGTGCAATGACTTCAAAGCGTTTATTGATGAAATCATCGAAATGTGCGTCGAGGATAGTTTCTGAATTGGGGTTGAAATATTCTTTCGCTCTGAGTTGAGTCAGCAGGCATTCTCGGAGGTCGCGGGATGCGATTCCAATGGGGTCAAACTGCTGAATTTTTTTCAGAATCGTCATAACACTATCTGGCGATACCGACAAAGCATCGGCTATTTCGGACACTTGGAGGTCGAGGTAGCCGTCTTTGTTAATATTTCCAATGATATATTCGCCGATTTGGTGTTCCGATTCGTTCAGGTTGGTATAACCTAATTGTTCCATCAGGTGTTCGTTGAGGGTGATAACGGCGGGTCTGGGGATTTCGGCATAGTCGATGGGGGCGGTACGGAAGGGTTTATATTCATACTGGTCTTCGTCGTTGAGAATGGCTTCCCAGTCGACTTCTTTATCCTCGCGTTTTTCCCGTTCTTCGGGAGTGTTGGCGGCTTCGGCGATGACGGCGGGTTCATTGGATTCGTTTTCGGAGGTGACTTCTTCCAATTCCTCGCCTTCTTCAAGGAAGGGGTTTTCTTCCAGTTCGGAGCGGACGCGGAGTTCCAATTCCAATAAAGGGAGTTGGATTAGTTCCGAGCGGAGGATTTGTTGAGGCTGGAGGGTTAGTTCCTGCCTCATTCTTAGTTCTTGACGAAGCTGCATTAAAACAGTTAAAAGTTAAAAGTGTAAAGTTAAAAAAAGTCGATGGCTGATGATAGAAATCGTCCGCCTCAAAGGCGGAAAGGGCATAGAGATTAATAGGGGTTTATTCAGGAATTGAATTATTCTGTAATCTCTGGATTTCGGCTTTTATTTCATCGATAATTTGGGGGTTGTGGATGATTTTTTTGTTGCCTTGTTTGATTGAAATTATATAGAAGACTTTGCCGCCGTATTTTTCGGTGAATTTTCTGTGTGTATCGGCTTGAAGCTTATGTTCTTTGAATATTTGAGGTATATGGGAAACATCACCCGCGGGTTTGATTTGCAGTCCTATGTATTTGTCATTGATTTCAATGAAGAAGTCGACATTATACAAGCGGTCCCATTCGTCGGGGGCGGGGTTTATTTTGACTCCTAAAAGGTTTTGTAATTGGCCATAAATCGTCTGGATCTCAGTTGTATATCCGTCATAAGTTCTATCTATCACCATATTAAACATATACTCAATACAGTCTTCTTCTGTTACATCGACGACTTCCAAAGAAATTATTTCAGCAATTTTAAAATGTAATTTTCTGCCTAATGATTCAATATGTTCCCTCGACCTGACATTATTCAAATAATATTCTTCCCATTCTTCCATACTTTTGGGAGCGCATTTCCTAATCTCCATCGACACGGCGCCAACATTCCGTTTAAAATTCAGTTGGAAACGATTCATAGCGCTGTTTAATATCCATTCTTTAGCCATTTAATGCCTTTCTATATGAAATTAAAGTTGATTTATACTTGTAATTAAAAGAAGTATCAACATCTGCGAGTCCTTTTTTTATTAGATGGGCATTGATGAAGGTTTTATTTTTCAGATATAAATAGCAAAGCAGATTTCCATTTATATCATATTTGACCTCATCGAATTTCATAAAAACTCTCTGATTCCTTGTCTTTTCTCGTAAGAATTCTTTAGCTCTTACATTTTTTCCATTATCAGTTTTAACTCCCAATAATCTGATTCTCAAACCATTATTCAAAACCAATATTTCGGGTGAAATCACATCTTTGACGAGATAATAATTGATTGATTCATCATCAGCATTATCGATTCTCGAACCGAATTTCAATTTTCTGGGATCAACCTTTTTGTCAAATTTAACCGGGTCTTTGAAAATATACGGCAAGTTTTCTAGTTTGGAATGAAAATCACCATCTTTTTCTACCCTTTCCACTAATTCAAACTGATCATCATTGAAAATGCCGTCAAGTTTCAGTTTTCTTTGGATTATCGATGAAAAGCTCTTATTTATTTCATAGCCTACTGAATTTCTCTTTAAGTTCTTCGCAGCAAGAACAGTAGTGCCGCTTCCAAGGAACGGGTCTAATATTGTATCACCGATGAAACTGAACATTTTAACCAATCGGTGAGGCAATTCTTTGGGAAACATCGCTAAATGTTTATCCTGTCTTTCGCCGGGGAAATTCCAATGGCCGGTAAAATAGTCATTCCACTCTTCAAGGGTGAGTTTCGATTTTTCTTTTAGGTCTTTCTTGACTTTCGGCGGTCTCCCGCATTTTTTAAAGATTAATATGAATTCATAATCGATTTTCAAAATACCATTACGAGGATATGGATAAGAACCCATAACAGTAGCGCCGCCGGTGGTATTAGTAGTTGTAACCTTCTGCCAAATAATGGCTCCCATATAATCGAAGCCGACTGTTTCGCAGAATTTTGTTATCTCTGTGCGAATTGGAACAACTTTGTATCTTCCATAATAGATTGCACGGGCGAATTGATCACCGATGTTAATACACATCCGACAGCCGGGGTGGAGAACTCGATGGCATTCATTCCAAACCAGATTTAAATTGTTAATATAATCCTCATATGAATCGTCGAAACCAATCTGCCCTTTAACCCCGTAATCTTTCAATTGCCAATATGGCGGTGAAGTAATAATCAAGTGCACGGAATTATCACCCAATTCCGACATCCTACGGGAATCGCCGAATATTATCTTATGTTTGTTCATCATTGGTTGACGCTACCTATCCAACTTAAAGCTCTCTCCCAAGTATAGCCTTCGGGCTTCTTCGTCTTGAGCCAGGAATTCGGAAGTGCCCGATTTCAGAATTCTGCCTTCGTATATTAAATATGACCTGTCGGTAATGGATAGTGTTTCGTGGACATTATGGTCGGTTATCAATACTCCGATGTTGCGCTCTTTCAACGCACGGACAATTTCCTGGATATCCGCCACCGCGATGGGGTCGATTCCGGCGAATGGTTCGTCCAACAAGATACATTTCGGTTTGATGACTAATGCCCGGGTGATTTCCAATCGCCTGCGCTCGCCGCCGGAAAGATTATAGGCTTTGGATTTGCGCAGATGGGATATTTTCAAATCATCCAGCAGTTCATTCAATCGGCGGCGCCTTTCCCGACCGGGAGTTTTCATCAGTTGAAGAATCGCCATCACATTTTCTTCAACTGTGAGTTTGCGGAAGACGGAACTCTCCTGACTTAAATAGCCGATGCCCAGCCGGGCGCGTTTATACATCGGCAGTCCGGTGACGGATACTCCATCGAGGTGAATTTCCCCTTCGGTGGGAGGTATCATCCCGGTAATCATATAGAAGGTGGTGGTCTTGCCGGCGCCGTTGGGTCCCAGCAATCCGACAATTTCGCCCTGTCTGAGTTCGATTGAAACCCGGTCAACCACTTTACGCTTGCCGTAAACCTTTACCAGATTGACCGCGCGAAGAATGGAAGTCAATTAAAATTTAGAATTAAAAGTTTAAAATTGAGAATTGAATTCGCTTAAGTGAAATCATTCGATGATGCCGGGATAATCGGGCGGATAATAGGTGCCTTCGGAACCGCCGGCGACATTGATGGTCTCGATTTTACCTTGGGCAAACCGTAGGTAGATTTTATCGCCGGTAGCCTGATTCACCCCTTTGAATTCCTCCTTTTCATAAAGGTAATAAAGGCTTCGGGCATTGCCTGCCACATCGATTTTCTCAATCTGCCCTTCAAGCAGATAGATGAATATGCGATTGCCGAACATCTTGTTGAAATCGCCTTCCTGACCGCCTTCAGGGGGTGAGAATACGGAAGCGTGCCCGAAGATTTCGATATGCTCTATCTTCTCTTCTACGAAATAGAGGTAGATAGAATCGCCTTTAATTTCATCGAGTTCCCTGAAGACGACCGGTTCAACTTCCATCAAAGCGTAGTCTTCTTCCGTGAAATACTGTAATATTTCACAGTTCCCGGTGACTTCATCCTTCAGGATTTCAACACTGTCCGACGCCTGGGCGCGGGATTCAGGGTTAAAATACGCAATTTTATGGGCGGTGATGGTGATTTCAGTCTCACCAAGCGAATCAAATTTCACCATTTGAGCGTTTTTGAAGACTTCAGCATATTTTAGGGTTCGGTCTCCGAAACCTTGTTCGCCGGTGAGGATTATATTTTCCTGGTGATGGAAGAGCTCAACATCGCGGTATAAGTAGACATTCTTGCGCTGGTCGGTATAATTCGCCTGACTGCAATGGGCTTCATACATATCCTGAATTATTTTGACCGAACCGATGGCTTCGAGGCTGTCGTTTTCGATGAAGTAAATCACCCGATCCGCCCACAAATCGCGCAGCGAATCGGAATAATGGACATTTTGCTCGAATACAATTTTATCCGTTTCCTGAAAATGAATGGCGTAGTCGCAATCGATGGTCATATCGCCGCGGGTGATGCGGACATCGTCTATGAGTTCCTTCACGGTTTCGCCACCCATAATGCGGTTTTTCAGAATTTTCGCCCGTTCCAGGATAACCGGCGGCTTCTCCGCTGAATCTTGCGACAAACAGAAATTAAGCGCTATTAAAAACAGTATTGTTGAAGGAAAAATCTTCATATATACCGATTCTATAAGGGACTGTTGCCGAAATAGAAAAATTCGCCTATAATCGTGGTGTCGGGTCTCCGCACCAGACACCAAATAACTGTTATTATTATATATGCTGTCGACTGCGGAGAGTCG
>JABMRZ010000117.1 GCA_013202315.1 Candidatus Tariuqbacter arcticus
GCGTCCAGAATCGGCAAATGAATAGTAGTACCAGCCGATTCCGGACATGCCGGAATGACGAATATGGGTGCGGTTTATGATAAAGGTATAATGATACAAAATTCCCGCTCCGTTTCCAGTTTATATATCAAATATCTAATATCACATATCAAATATCAGATTTTCCTTGATATATCCAATGACTTCCCCCGCAACATCATCATATCCTTTACTCACATCGACCCACCTCACTCCTTCCTCTTTTCTGAACCAGGTAATCTGGCGTTTGGCATATCGCCGCGTATTCCGCTTTATCAATTCGATTATTTCATCATACCCTATATTCCCATCTAAATAATCGTAGACTTCAACATATCCCGGACTATTGATACTGTTCAAATCCCTGCCATATCCCTTTGACCGCAGGCTTTCCACCTCCTCGATTAAGCCCGCTTCAATCATCGCCTTCACCCTTTGATTGATTCGTTCGTAGAGCGTTTCTCTCGGCAATTCCAATCCAATTGAAATCGGTTCGATCCATCCGTCTCCCTGAACCCTATTCAATTCGGTTATGGTCATCCCGGTGGTATGGTAAATTTCCAGCGCCCGGACTAATTTTTTCTTGTCGTTCAGGTGTACTTTACCGGCGTATTCAGGATCAATCCTTCGCAGTTGAGCTAACAAATCTTCGCTTCCTCCCTGTTCATATTGACACTGCAATTCAGTGCGGAAATCGGCATCGCTTGACTCACCATTGAATATCCCTCTGGTCAGCGCCCGGATATACAGCCCCGCTCCTCCAACTACAATTGGCAATTTCCCGCGGGAAGCAATATCTTCAATCGCCGCCATCGCCCTGCGCACGAATTCACCCGCTGAAAACAGTTCATCCGGTTCCAAAATATCGATTAGATGATGCCTGACTCTTCCGAGTGCTCCTTTCGAAGGCTTCGCCGTGCCGATGGTCATCCCCCGGTAAATTTGGCGTGAATCGGCGGACACGATTTCCCCGTTCATCGCTTCAGCGGCTGCGATTCCCACCGCCGTTTTCCCCGCCGCAGTCGGGCCCAATATCACTGGTATTTTCGGCTTTTCGTTCAAATGTCTCAATTCTTCATTTTCAATTCTCAATTATTCATTTTTAATTGATTCTACCATCCGCTGATTGCCTTGTTGATGATATCCTCGGCGATTTTACCCAGCGCTTTTTGGATGCCGTTTTGGCGGTTGCCATCAGCAGTTTCGGGGAAAGGGTACTCCCCCCAGGCGGAGAAACCGTCTTCCATTATGATTTTATTGTTATTCACATCCTCGAATTTCACATGGACGAAGATTTCCACCTTATATTCGGTCACCTGTTCCCCTTCAGTATAGACCAGCGGAGTGTCTTGAACGCGGGTGATGCGCCCTTCGAGCACGGCGTCAGAATTGCCGCGTTCGCCGATATTGAGGTTTCGTTCAGCGTTGATGGCGGCGACCATCGCATCGGTCAACTGCTCTTCCAGTCCGAATTCGGTGGTGGCGTTGCCGAAGATGGGGACATAGACCGTTTCAATTCCCACCAGGCTGGAGCCGGAGAAGGAGTAGTAGCCGCAGGATGCGAAAGACAGTATGAACGGAAACAGTAAAATACCCAAAATAATCTTGCTATACATATGTTTTTTCCTTGATTTTTTGAATTATTTTGTTAACTTATATAATAGATAGTACATTTATAACGAGCGACATAAATAATTGTCATTTTGAAATATCGGGATTGAGACAATCCCGACTCCACAGAACTTGAAACGGCCGTGGAGTCAGGATTGTCTCAACCCTGACAATAAAATCAGATACAATAATTAATGTCGTTTATTATAAATATATTTCAAAAATGCGCTATGGCAGCAAATGATTCAATTCCAAGTGAATCTATAGACATACTCTTAAGTGAAAGCAAAGATTTCCATGAGGGCGTCTTTGCTAATTTCCGAGCGTTGGACACTAAAGCCGCAATACTACTCGCCTTATTTGGATTATTGCTTATACCAGCTTTAAATGATATTGAGTGGAATCTTTGCCCCCAGACAATTTTCCTGATTTGTTCGACTGATTCTGATATAGTCGGACTTATTTGGGTTTTACTGGCGATTAAACTGCATGGATTATCGATACCTCCAGACTTGTCCTATCTCCTTGAACTTGTTGAAGACGGGCAGGAACCCGATGAGATTAAAGTCCGGTTATTCGTTAGATTTAGAGACTCGTCAGAGAAAAATAGAGTACTTTTAGATAAAAAAGCTCAATATTTGCAAAAATCGTTTTATGCTGTATATTTTTCCTTGGCATTTTATTTGATTTCAGTAGTCATAGGAGTGTATTATGTGCACTGATTCTAAAACTAAAGATGAGAAGTCCTTAAAATCATCAAGCATTAGTGAGCGGCTGAAAAAAATTCTCCATTCTAAAGCTGATCCTAAATTAGATGTAAAATACATGACTGGAGTCAAACGCTCTTCCAAGAAAGCTACATCCTCACGATAGTATAATCCGGTTGAAGCCTTAATTATTATTCTGCCCTTATACTACCATTGCACTGCATTCCTATATCTTGTAATCCGTCATTGAGCGGATTTTCAGATTGCAACCCGCAACCCGCAACCCGCAACCCGCAACCGCAGCCCGCAGCTACGACAATCCATACTGCTTCA
>JABMRZ010000010.1 GCA_013202315.1 Candidatus Tariuqbacter arcticus
ATGACAAGATTGGGATATTTTTAGACAGACTGTTTCGCGGGAATGACATTTGGATAGTATTTAAATATTGTAAAATATGATTTGCGCAAGTAATTATTTCGTTCACTATAAAATCCTTCATAAATCTTTATTCCCTTTGCGCCCTTTGTGCTAAGTTGGAAGACCGCTGAAATTCATTCTTCTCTTATATCACCTGAAAGGGTGAAAGCTGCTTGAAACGCTCTTTCAGCTTTTTCATTCTCACCTATGTCAAGGTAATATAATCCTTTGGCGTATATCCTTTCGGCGAAGGCGAGGGCGGCTCCCCGGTCATCCTTGAATTCAATCTTATTGGGAAAGCGGTAATCAGGATTTACTGAAATCGCAGAATCAGGGATTAATTCCACTTTAAACAGTATGCCCTCCGGCTGAAGGTATTGCGCAAAGGGGCGGAAATCATCGCCGTATTCACAGTAAACCGGGCGAGTGGTGTGGTTAGCTTCGATTATCCTGGCGATTACGCCGGTTTCGGAGGGGGGCAGTTGATTAAGACCGGAGACTGCAGTTCTCTTGTTTAGCTCATTCAAGTACCAGTTTTTACTTTTACTTCCCCCTGATAATAATCCCGGCAGGACGATATCACAATCGTTTCGTAATCCTTCCACGACTTGGAGATATCGGCAGATGAAGTATGAGCTGATATCATTGAACATTACGATGGAAGATAGGGGCAAGGGTTCGATTATATCTCGTCCTAATTTATCCGCCCAGCGGCTTTCACGCAAATTATGGCGGGGATATTGCACTAGGAAGAAAGGAACGATCATTATTGCAATAAGAACGATGGAAATGAATCCTTCGATTCGCTTGGAAATAAGCTTGATTTGCTTCCGGCGGCTCAGATATGAAGTTAAACCATTGAAACCGGAACCGGTCCAAACAGCCAATACGAATGCAGACAACAGCAGATATCCCAAGTGATCGGGGTAGGGGAGTTCTTCTCGCATAAAGGCTATAGATAAGCCGAAAACAAAGAGTAATATAAGAAAAGACTTTTTTCGCCATCGGACGATGCCTGCAATAGTGAATATAAGAGGTAATAGGGGCAGAGCTGCGCTTAACATTTTCCAATTAGTCACCATGCGGGCATAGAATTGGTCAGAGCCTTTGAAGTTGATGGTGAAGGCGAATTCGCGGGCGGTAATCATACTCCAGAATTTATCGAATGTGGTCGGCTGTCCCCAATTAATGTCTGGTTTCAATGAACTTCTTATGGGTAAATAAAGGGATGCCGAGAATGCAAGAATTATAATGACGAAACATACTAAGATTTTTTTACGATTAAATATCTTCCAGGCTCCATTCCCCAAGCCCAAAATTAGAAACGGAATGAACGAAGCGGCGGCGGAAGCTGTATGTGTGACTGCGCTCAAACCCCAGAAATATAAGCCTGCGATAAACAGTCTGAAGTCTTTCATCTTTTTGAAACGGAAGAATGATACTAATGATATTCCCAACAGTAAAATATTGAATGCGTAGACTTCAGCACGCACGGACTGCATCCAAAGGTTGTTTCCAAGGGCGAATAAAGCCGCCGCTAAATAGCCGCCGATAGTCTCTCGACCATTTTCCAATTCTCTGAAGATGAAAAGGGTTAGGACAACTGCGCCAGCGCCTGAAAAAGCCGAAAGAATATTCATAGATATCGCTGGCGATAAAATACCCGCTGCTATTACAACCCTTCCAAGCAGAGTGTATAATGGAAATCCGGGGGGGTGAGGTATTCCCAAAGACCAGGCGGCGGATATGATTTCCGCTGTGTCCCAGAAATGGACGGCGGGACAAACGGTATTCAGATATAGCGCCAGGGTTAAGCCGCCAAAGACCGCAAACCGCACTCTATAATCTAAAAGTATAGCCAAAGATATTTGAAATTTTGCGAGAACCGAAAGCAGGGACGAAAGTCTCAAGTCTCAAGTCTCGTGTCGCAAGAAGAGGCAATGTAATTTATCCTGAAAATAGACAGTAGGATGGGTTCTCAACCCACCGTAAATACTTGGCACTTGATACTTGATACTTGATACTTAATTCAATCAAATAACGCCAATATATCCTTCAATTCATTTCTAATCTGGATCAGTTTCACTTGCATATCTCCGGTTTTAAATCCCAAATCGGCTTGACCTGCAGGTTCGGAGCTGTTGTCCCGCAGGACTTTCTTCGCTCCTTCAATAGTGAACTTCTTTTCATGCAGTAATTTTTTCAGCAGAAGGACGATATCGATGTCTTTCTGTTGATAAACTCGCCTTCCCGACTTGTTTTTTTCTGGCGATAATTCATCGAATTCGCTCTCCCAGAACCGCAGCACATAAGGCTCAAGCCCTGTCAGCCGGCCTGCCTCCCCGATGGAATAGTATTTCTTTTCTTCGGACAAAGGCGATTGACTCTATATTCACAATTAGTAAATTTACTTCATATGCTCATTAAAATCAAATGCAGGGGTGGTGTATATTGTGTTCACGCCACCTCTTAACCATTATGGTTCCAGCCGACAACTTATTGAATACCTTAAGCTTGAACCTCTCGAACTCAGTGAAAGCACCGATCCCCAGTTTATTGCGAATCGAACGAAGTGAATCCAAAATATAGACACCATATCTCCCTACGACAAATCCATCTTCACCATCGTCGGGATTCAGACTACAGACCGCTTCATAACCCGCCTCCTCGGCGGATTTAAGCGTTCTTTCATCGTACCTGCTGAAAGGGAGGGAAAGATATTTCACTTTCACCCCCAGCTTATCTTCGATTATTTCCCGCGATAACCTAAGTTCTCGATGTAATTTCGCCGGTGATAATCCTATCAAACAGGGATGGGTCAATGTATGACTGCCGATTTCAACCCCCTCCATTGTCCGAAGCTGCTGCCAGGATAAATGTCTGAACCTGCGCCACCCTAAATTCACTTCCCAGCGGTTCCAATCCCCGACATAGCCTGCCACCGGGAAAACGGTGAACCCACCACTCCCCCACTCTTTCAGCAGCGGATATGCGTAATGGTAGACTGATTCATAAGCGTCGTCGAAGGTGATAGCGACCTTATCCTCAGCCGGCTCATTTAAATAACTTCCCAATGAACAAGGCTTCAAATCCATACGCTTGAACAGCTCCAAATGCCTGCGAAACTGCGCTGGGGTAACCCTAGTGACCCCAACTTCCAAGCGAGGCTCAACCTTATGATAGGCTAATACCGCTATGGTAATCCCTCCGGCTCAATTTCCGGTATGTCCGAATCCGCCTTCCCCTCTTTCGGTAGACAACAATTCGTCGGTTAGGATGAATTCAGCTCTAATAACCGGTGTGATGACCAATTGTGCTATTCTATCTCCATTTCGGACAGTGAAAGTTCTTTTACTGAAATTAGTCAGAAGTATTTTCACTTCACCCCGATAATCGCTGTCGATAGTGCCGGGAGAATTAATGATGCCGATACCATACTTCATCGACAGCCCGCTTCGAGGGCGCACCTGCGCCTCATACCCTTCCGGAACAGCGATGATGAATCCAACGGGAATCGCTTCAGTTTCGCCGGGCGCTATACACACCGGCTCATCAAGGCAGGCGAACAGGTCAGCGCCGGATGAGCCGGAAGTCAGATACTCCGGCAGATGGAAACACTTGCCCTCCACCGGTTTCAATAACACCTTCAACATTTACCGCTCCCGAAACATAAAACAAATTAGGTTCCTCGCTGTCTTGTATGCGTAGCTATTCTGTGGTGTCGACTCTCCGCAGTCTGACCGAGAATGCAGAAAACTGTGTCATTCCGGCTTGTCCGGAATCGTTATTGTTATCGTTTGAGTAGGGGTTCAAATTTTTGAACCCCTATAGATAGATAAACAATTGTTTTATAGGGGGTTGATTAATCATACCCCTACCGTTGTAATATCTTAGTTCAATGAAAAACTGATGTAAGATAAGAGAAACCCTCATACCGCCGTTGCGGCACAACTTAAAATGAAAATCGGGTATGAATTCCTCCCGGCTTGTCGGGACGGGAATGACAGCCCTCTAATCCCTAAATCCTAACCCGGACGCGCCGGAACCAAATTCGAAAATCGAAATCCGAAATAAGAAACAAATTCAAAACTAAAAATTAAAAATTCAAAAATAA
>JABMRZ010000118.1 GCA_013202315.1 Candidatus Tariuqbacter arcticus
CGACTCTCCGCAGTCGACACCTTTAACTGCCACCTAGCGCTTTACTAAATTTCCCCTTCGCTTTCTTCCCTTACAAGCGTAACTCTTTCCATCCCTTCTACAGTGGTTAGTCGAGAGATTAGATTCTGTTCTTCAATCCCCTTCTTAATTTTCACCAGGTATGAGTGTTCAATATACTGCCCCATACGAACGGTTTTCACTGACAGCCGATTGAAGGAGGACAGGAATTCCCGGAATATAGCGTTTAGGCTCGATTCATCCGCATCGGTGGGAACCATTTGAAAACGGAGCAGATACGCCCCCCGGGAAGGTTTGCCGAATTGGATGAAATCCATAAGTAGAATCAGAATTATTATGATACCTACTCCGTATAAAGCTATGCGGTAGTTGCCTATTCCGGCGGCCATCCCCGCAGCGAGGGCGAAGAATACGAAGGCGATATCCCGGTTGTCCTTAACTACAGTGCGGAATCTGATGATTGAAAGGGCGCCCACCAGGCTGAACGCTCTTGCGATACTGTTCCCAATCACCATCATCACCAAACCCACCACCATTGCGAGTATGACTAAAGTTATGATAAATGAAGGATTAAGCGCCTTATTCCGACTCGTGAACCGATAAACCGTCGCAACTAATACACCGAGTATAAAGGCAAGAATCAGGTTGAGGACTACTTCTTCCGGGCTAATATAAGGGACAGGAGGGTTGAAAGTATTGGGGAAGTTCATTCAGGATATCCTTGTTCGCTGAACTGATCTGTCCAGACCTCGATTCCGTTGCAATATTTAGAAATTGACTGCTTTCGCAGACTGAAATCTCTCACGATTTGCCGCACCCAAAAAGGCATAAGGTCGAAGAATTTTATCTCAAGGATGAAATGCTTGTCGGTGAAGGTTCGCATATCTTGTTCACGGAATATCTCATCCAAATCAGGGTTTGGGAAACTTCGAACATTCAAATCAAAAGTAACTCGCACGGTTTGGTCATCTATACCCAGCAGCGCTTCTCGTTCATAAGTGACGAGCGTTTTGGCTTCTAAATGCAGTTTTTTAGTAAGATAGATGAATTTATTGAGCGCCGCCCGTTCTTGAAAATTAGTTTTTTCGTTGATTAGATGAAGATTTGCTCCGTTCATCAGATTAGGAGCTTCTTCCAGGGGGACTTTCGCCCTTTCTTTCACAATAGTATTTTTGAATTTTCGCTTAATCTCGAAAAAAGCAATACTGTCATCCGAAAAAGTATTGTAAGTTCGAATGCGCAGTTTCTTCCGTATCTTGAGCCCATCCAGCTTTTCATAATAAAATAGGAACCGGGGAGTGTCAACATAAATACTGCGCACGCTGTAATTCCGTTCATCGCGGTCTTGGCAGTGCGGATCATGCTTCATGTGCTTTAAAAACCGTTCACGCAACGCTTCCAACAGTTCTAAGCGCGCATAGTACTTGAATTCTTTTCTTTTTAACTTGGGCATTAAATTGTGCCTTCGAGTTCAAGTTAAAGAGTTTGTCTTTCCGAAGTCAGTCTCGACTTTAAAGCCTCGAAAAGGGTTTTCTTACCCAGAGAAAAGGAGGCTCTGCCCGTCATTCCCGATTGGACTTTACCATCGCCATTTTCCAAGAAAGCGATAGCGATAGCGAAAGTGCCAGTGGTATCTGTTGAGAAGAAAGCTGTTCGCCATATTTGAGCGGTTCGGGGTTTGGAATCATCGGCAAAAAGCTTAATGTCCACTATCCGGCCTGCGGTAACTAATGGAACAATTGATTCGGGGATATTCATTACGACAGCCAGGGTATCGGTCGACTCAATCCTGGCAAGATAATCTCCTCCGACACATAGTCTGATTTTCCCGTGCAGGGGGGAAATGATTGCTTCTTTGCTGCCCAGCGAAATTTTTGCGCTTTCCAATTCTCGCTTAAGTCGTTCGATTTCAACTCTGGCGACTTCGATATCCTCCGGACGAGCGCCGGCTTGCAGAGCCTGAAGGTTCGCCAAAGCGAACTCCAATTCCGCTTCCAATACTCGATATTCACCTTCCACCAACTGCAAATTCGCTAAAGGAATTAAATCCGATTGATAGAGATGCTTCGCACGTTCGAGTTCGTACTTTTGTGTTTCAAGCGCGGCTTCAGCGCACTGGACTTCCTGACGGGCGACTTCCAAATCCTCGACTCGAGCGCCAGCTTCAAAGGCGGCGTGTTCAGCTCGCGCTTTCTCAAGTTCAGCTTCGATTACCTTGTAATTGCTCAATCCCCGCTGCGATGATACTGTGGCGATGGTGTCGTCTTTGTTTACCAGTGCGCCATCAAAGAGGTTCGGTGAGAAGTTCACATTTACGAAATCGGGGCGTTCAAAGTGCATCAGGATATCTTCGCCGCCGGAATCCATCAGGTTTCTTTCCCAGCCAGTGATGATTTGTCCGCTGCCGCCGCGAGAAATAAACCATACTCGAACCGTTTCCACCCGGCAAATTCCTTTCATCTTCTGAGGCAAGGGGAGGGTCCAGCCAACCGCAAAGAAGAACAGCAAGAGGACAAATATGAACACTCGACGCTTATGAACTGGTTGAAATTTATGCATAAAAGGCTGTTATCAAAGATGGTTCTGTGTGAAATGTATTGGTGAAATTTAATAAAAAATAGAATGGATTGTGTATTTAAAAACACACCCCACCATCTTCTCCTGGTTAAATATCAAAATGATTATACAACATTGATAAATTAATAAATATATCTGTTATAAGCAAGAGAAACTGTGAACTATTGAAAAAATCCGCAACACTATAGTTGTCTAAAAAATGATAAAAAATTCACAGCAGATTAAACGAATTAAGTAGATGAAATAATTCGTTTAATTTGTTTAATTCGTTGTGAATCGACATCGACTTACATAACAGTGGTAGCCCGGTTTCTCCGAAACCGGGATTTAAATAACCGTCGCCTCCACTTTGCGTCATTCCGGCTTGTCCGGAATCGGTTCTCGGTTTTCGGTTCTCGGTTTTCGGTTGTAGGTTTTCGGTTCTCGGTTTTCGGTTGTCGGTTTTCGTATTTAGTTGAGC
>JABMRZ010000119.1 GCA_013202315.1 Candidatus Tariuqbacter arcticus
GGCAACGGCTTCATCTGGCACTGGGACGAATACCACCAGGTCTTTTCAATGGTAGCCAACGGCTGGTTCGATAACGGTTTCTACGACCCCGGCGCTTGGAACACCTACACCACCCGCCCCTCCGCCGCCATCGACCCGGAAACCGGGGACTTATACTGTATGTATCAACGCTATTTCCAGCCCCTCGGTCCTTCAACCCAATATCCCTACCCCTATCAGGTGGGCGACACCACCGACTTCTCCGAAACTGGCTATCCCAACGGCGAAGTCTGGGTGACCAAATCGACAAGTAACGGCTGGAGATGGGCTGAAGGAACTAATGTTACCGGGACATCTTCGCCCAATGCCCTGCCCGGAGACTGCCAGAGCGAACTGACTCCCAGTATGTATCAGGAAATCGTCGACGGATACTGCCATATATTCTATATCCTGGATAAGGACGCCGGCGCCGTAGTCCAGAACGAAGGAACCTGGACCCTGAATGACGCCGTCTACCAGCGCGTCCCCATAGATTCAATAGCCGACCTTCCAATATTACCGCTCTACCCGATGCACTGCGATACTACCCAAGCTGTCGAACCGGGTCCAGGCAGTCGCCCAACCGAATTCACCCTTCACCCCCCATACCCCAACCCCTTCAACCCTTCGACTAAATTACACTTCGACCTCCCCGTTTCAGGGGAAGTTTCACTGGTGATATACGATATCAAAGGTCGGGAAGTATCTCGCTTGATTGATGGCTGGCATTCCGCCGGAAAGTATGAAACCCATTTCAAGGCGGAGCATTGCGCCAGCGGAATATATTTCGCCCGCCTCACCGCCGGAGATGTCCAACAAACCCAAAAACTCCTGTTAATCAAATAACCGCCTTTTAATTCAATTCAGCCCCCAATTCCGGAGGCTTTGTTTATACTTCAACCGCGCAAATATCCTTGACTTTCTTATAAAATAGTCTGCATTTATAGCACGGATCCTCGGCTTCAGTTTCTACTATTATAACCCAATATTATGCCCATCATCCTGATCGCCACCCGCAATAAAGACAAAGTCCTGGAAATCAACCACAAGCTGAAAGGATTAGGGCTCGAAGTGAAAAGCTTCCTCGATTTCCCCCACATCCCGGAAGTTATTGAAGATGGAAAGACCATCGAAGAAAACGCCTTGAAAAAAGCGCGAATTGGATTCTTTGCGACAGGGTTGACCACCTTGTCCGACGACACCGGCATAGAAGTGGAAGCCTTGAACGGCGCCCCAGGGTTATATTCCAGCCGATACGCCGGTGACAATGCCAGCTACGCCGATAATCGTCATAAATTACTGCGCGAATTGGAAGGGATTCCCATTGAAAAACGCCGAGCCGTCTTCCGAACGGTGGTGGTTATCTTTGATAAGGACGGATTCAATCAATTGGAAGGACGATGTGAAGGCTTGATAACCGAAGACGAGCGCGGGACTGGGGGCTTCGGCTACGACCCCATATTCCTGCTCCCGGAATACGGAATGACCTTCGCAGAAATGCCCCTGAAATTGAAAAACCGCGTCTCCCACCGCGGACGGGCGGTGGAAAAAGCGATTCAAATCATCCGCGAAAAATTGAAGATTTACCCTGAAAATAGGATTTAGGGGTTAGGGGTTAGAGGCTGTCATTCCCGCATGCTTTTCGCGGGAATCCATACCCAATTTTCATTCTAAGTTGTGCGCTAAAGGCGCATGAGGATTTACATATAAAGAATATCGCCCAAACCCAAAGGATGAATACAATTCACCATATAATAACATCAGAGACCGGAAATCCCCCCTTTTGTAAAGTGGTGTGGGGATTCTTTTTCTAAATTAGATTTGACTTGGGATTTCGGAAACAACCCGAATTGATATGAAGAAGAGACTAATTATTATAGTATGCTTGTTATTCTTGCCCGCGATTCACGCAAACTTATCCGCAGAATCCGCTTTCTACGGAATCAATTGTTGGAATCAAGCGCCCTCGTTCACCACCCCCCAGGGAAATCTATTCATTCCCGACCTACCCTATTCCGCCGCAAACGGATTCGGCTATCAAGGCGGCAATTCCTGCAGCACCAATCCCCGTGACCTGGTCGGCGGAACCGAAGGACTTACACCGCTCTACACCGGCAGGCGAGCCTGGGAATATCAATTCAGCTATCTGTTCGACCTGAATGCGGGATTCTATGCGGTGACGCTTTATCTCTGCGAATTGGTGCAGCATGGGGATGATTTTCGCGTCTTCTCCATAAGCATCGATGGTGATACTCTGGTGCAGGATTTGGACATTTTCGAAGTTGTGGGCAAGGAATATGCATTGCCTCAACGATTCCTGGTGAATTGTCTGGACGGTCAACTCGATGTGACTTTCATCCCCGTCATCAGCGGGGGAACCGTCAGCGCGCTTTCGGTTCAATCTGTTTCATCCGATGTTTCGCCGCCGCAGCCTGTACAAGGCTTCAACGCCATCGGCGGCTACGAAATGAACATCCTTTACTGGGAAGCGAACACCGAGCCGGATTTGGCCGGATACAAAGTCTACCGGCGCATGCCCGGCTCCACCTGGGAATTGGTTATGCCGGAGTTGAACCAATTATCCCGCTATCTGGATTATATTGTATCAACCGGGATAACTTATGAATATAAGGTCATAGCGCAGGATTTTTGGGGGAATCAATCCGGTCCCAGCGATTCCCTGACCGCCATTGCGGTTCCCAGCGAATCCAGCCAGCTTCCCATATACGAAATGACCATCAGCGAAGAGAACCTCTATATTCTGAACGGTGATATTTGGTCTGAGGAATATGTCGACGCCGATTTGACCTTGGAAGGTGAATTCTTCCAAGGCGCAGGGGTGCGATATCGAGGCGATATGACGCGCTATCATAGCAAGAAGAATTATAAGCTGAATCTACCCCCGGGGATGTCCTTCAACGATAGGGATAAACTAAATCTCCAGGCGGAATTCTTCGAAACTACGATGATTAAAGACCGGTTATGCTACCAAACCTTTGATTTATTGAACTGTCTGAATCCACTCTACAATAATGTCCACCTGAAGCTGAACGGAAAATACATCGGCGTCTACCTCGATACCGAGCAAATAGATAATAAATTTCTGCAGAGGAATGGTTTTTCTACAGCGGGGAATTTATACAAATGCTACTCCGACCTCTCCATACTACCAACCTTAGAAGACTACCAGGAGAAATACACCAAAGAAAATAACCCTGAATCCTCCTGGGATGATATCATAGACTTCATCCAGTGGGTTAACCTTTCCACCCCTGAAGACTTCCATAATGAAGCCGGCGCCAAATTCACACTGGACGATTATCTTGACAATTACACTGTTTTAATAGCAAGCGGTGATTTGGATTTCACCGTTCACAACTATTTTATGTATATTAATCCCATTGATGAACGCTGGCGCTTCATTTGTTTCGATCATGATTTCTCCTTTATTAATCCCCAATCCGCAATCGACTTGGGGACGGAGGAATCTCCTTATGGCGACTTTTGGAATAAATTGTTGGACAGAGTATTGGAAGATTCGCTGTTCCGCTACGCATACTGTAAAAAGCTGGAAAGATTCCTCGATGATGGTTTCGCAGTTGAAAATGTTCAAAATATGATAACGGCTGTTCATCAAGATATTTCATACGACGCAATCCGGGATGTCTATGAGTATGGGTGGGAAGAGCCGGATTCATTCCTGAACGGGCTGGATTATCTGAACGAATTCGTTGAAGCTAGAATCCCCTTCCTGCAGGGTGAAATACCGGATTTCATCACTGATCCCGACCTCACAGCCTATTTCCGCCTCAACGAAATTCAGAGCGGCAACCAATCCACCATCCAGGACGAAGCGGGCGATTACGACCCTTGGATTGAAATTACTAACATCGCCCCGGTCGAACTCGATTTGGAAGGATTCACCCTGCATTGTGGAGAAGACTCTTGGACGCTGCCGGCGGAAGCTTTGGTGGACGATTATGGTTTCCTGATCCTCTGGCTGGATGGAGAACCGGATGAAGGGGCTCTGCATTGCAATTTCACCCTGCCCCTGGAGGGCGGCGGACTGCTGCTCAAAGGTCCCGAAGGCGAAACGGCGGATTCAGTGGCCTATCCGAGCCGGGGGGAAGATGAGGTCTGGGCGCGGGAGGAAGACGGGGTAGGGGAATGGTCACTAAATCTCAATCCCACCCCTGGTATTTCCAATAATACGCCCGCCGGCCCATTTGCGTTAGTGATAAACGAATTATTAGCTTTCAACGATAATGTCAACCCTGATCCCGTCGGGGAATATGATGACTGGGCCGAAATCTACAATCTAAGCGCCTATACCATCCCCTTGGAAGGTTTATACTTGACCGATGATTTCTTTAATCCCAACAAATGGGTTTTTCCGGATACATCGATCCTGCCGGGAAGTTTCATCTTAGTGTGGTGTGATGATGAACCGGAACAGGGTCCGATGCACGCTTCATTCAGACTTTCTGGCAGCGGAGAACAAATAGGAATATACGATCAAGACGGCATTACCCCCATCAACACTATCACTTTCCCCCAGCAGACGACGGATATCAGTTACGGCCGTTTGCCGGATGGAACGGAGAATTGGTTATCGCTCAATCCCACGCCGGGAACGCGGAATATTGCTCTATATATTGGTGATTGGTCGCTTCCGCAAAGATTCGTTCTGGACCCGAATCGTCCTAATCCATTCAATTCATCGACCATTATTCATTTTGAATTGCCGCGCGCTTCCTATGTAACCCTGAAAATCTTCGATATTCTGGGACGGGAAGTTACGCAATTACAGGATGGAATTCTTGAGGCGGGATATTATGACTTCAACTTCGATGCCTCAGGATTAGCGTCAGGTATCTACTTTTGCCATCTGCGGTCCGAATCGTTCGTTTCCACCAGAAAAATGCTGCTTTTGCGTTAAGAATTCATAATTGGCGCCCGCGAAGGGTAAATTTTATTGTGAACCATCTTGCATGTTTACTGCTTTGACATCGACAACAAATTGTCGACATTTCTTTGTTCCGATATCAGATATTACCACTTGTCATTTGTCATTCGTCACTCGTCATTTGTATCTTAAATCAGTGACTAATGACAAATTCAACTGCCCCACAGGGGTCGCCTCTTCTAGACGAAGTCCCGGACGAAGGGTAGATTCTTAATTTTAAATTCTTAAATTCTAGCCAAAAATATTTGAAATTCGCTATGAATATTTGCCACAGAGAACACAGAGATACACAAGGCTAA
>JABMRZ010000120.1 GCA_013202315.1 Candidatus Tariuqbacter arcticus
AACTAAAAGATTCCGTATCACTAATAAATACAATCTGCTGATTAGAATAGATAACCGAAAAATGATTAATATTATCCATTTGTTTTTTGAAAACTTAGATATACTGGAAATTATAGATAAGATAGAAAGTGACTGAGTCTATTTCCATATTCTCCATTCATTTCCAGTGAATTCTTCTCTTCTATAGTGGGGAAGAGTGTTTCCTCCTGGAAAAATCAATTATTATGTATAGGAACAATTTGTGAATTGCTTTATCATTAATACATATAATATTGTTATGTAAGGGATTAATGAAATAAATCCTTACTTCTTTTACCACATATTTCAGCGGGTTGAAGACCCGCCTTTCTTTATATCATAAGTGAATATTTCCAAATAATGATCGAAATCCATGCCCATTATCCGGTTCCAGAACTTTTTTTGCAATCCTCGCATCGGCAAGTAACCTCGGAAGTCCGGCTGACCATACCGCTCATCGAAAATCGCCTTCAGCTTCACCCCTTCCAAATAAATCGCTTCCTCGCCGCGGTGGCGGAGGACCAAATGGACTTTCAAGGGCGCTTCCTGCGAATCTATATAATCGTCCGCCCCCACCAATCCGTAAGCCTTCACCCCGCTTTCGCTTAAATAGTGCAAAAGCGGCGATTCATCGGTCACCACAATATCCCGCCCCTCGTCATCCTCGGCGAATTGAACGGCGATTTCCCGCCAGGGAACAATGAACTTCGGATTCAAATACTGCGCCCCGCGATGATAATTCGCCAGCGAAATCAAATTGAACAACAGAAGCAGTGCAAAGCCCGCCTTTATCGCTATTCCTCCCGCTTTTTCTCCCCGGAAGAGGAACATTAACAACAACGGTTGGATGAATAGCATCTTCGATGGCAGCAGAGCAAAATTGGCGGCGGAAAAAACCCGCCCGTAAAACGCCACCGCTAATATATACAAAACAAAAGGCGAAAACAAGCAAAAGAACCAGAAACCGCCCGACCCCTCCTTCCTTTTGAACGCCGAAACTATGAGTATCAATCCCCCCGCCATTCCGATTAGAATCACTGGATTCCAGGGATATACCGTTTCTCCCAGAATGAAATCGAACATCGCATACGCCGTCCGCACCACCGATTGAACCGCATTGTAGACGATGAACCCCACCAGCCTGAATTCCCGTTCCACCATTGCTTCAGGGTATGGAGCCGAACCCTTCCCCGCCCCATATAGCAAATTATTCACCCAGGGCAGATACAAGACCAGTATAATTACCCCCCCGGCGGCGAACCTCCACCATCGCTTATAATCGCCCCGATGATACCATATATAGTATAATCCCAAACAAAATAGCAGGATAAATCCGATATAATCTTCGTAAATCAATACCAGCGTCGATACCCAGAAGGGAATTTCCCGCTTCAAACCGCGCTTTTCCAGCATCCGGTGAAATAAGTAGATGGTCAGCAGACACAGCAGTCCGGTCAAAGCGTAATACCGGTTCATTCGGGCGTAAAAGAGATAAAACGGCGATGCCGCCAATATTATCAGATAGAACTTCAGGTTCCTGCCTGGAATAATCCGTTTCCCCAGCAAATAAGCGGTGAAGATTCCCAGCAGTCCGAACAGCGCCGACATAGCCCGGGTGGCGGTTTCGCTTCGCCCAAACAGTTCTATCCAGTAATATTCCAGCAGGAAAAACAGCGGCGGGTGCACATCCAAAGATGATTGCGCCAGCACCACTTCCGGATTACGCATCTTCGGTAAAGAGAATATCTCGTCGCTCCAGTAATCCCGCCCGCCCAAATTGACGAAAAGCAGCACACCCGCGAGGACGAATATCCCTGCAATCAAAAATAGTTCACCGTTCGACTTCACCTTCACTTATCAGTCCTTTGCACCTAACGAAACTTTGTAAGGTGGGTTCTTAACCCACCACTGATGTTCAAATTTGTTTCGGACTTCGGGTTTCGGATTTGTTTCGCATTTCGGATTTCGTATTTCGTATTTTATGATATAGGGTGGGTTCTCAACCCACCTTCAACTTACACCGGCAACCGACTACTGGCAACCGACTACCGTCCACCGATCACTTATAAAACCCTTTTCACCTGCCGAAAATAATCTCTGAGGTCGGAGAACAACGGATGATGCCGGTGATAAACCGCTTCGCAGCTTCGGCACAGCGGTAAATCTTTCAAATCCCCTTTAGCCAATTTTCGGCGGATGAAGCGGATTTTCTCTCCGTTCCATATCTCCTTCAAATGTGTATCATGTATATTACCCAAAATCTCTATCCCATTCAAATCTCCGCAGCACCAGACCACATCCCCATTCCACACCACTGAAAGGCTGTTCCACGGCACCATACAGGGGTAATATTTCGAGCCGTGGGGAGCGTTGAATTCCCGCGGCTCCTGGTCGGGCCAGACGAACGGCTTTAACAGCAGGAATTCATCCACCGGCAGCCCCTCGAACTTCGCCCTGAATTCAGCGGTTATCACCGAGCAATTCGGCGCGCCGAACATTTTTATCACTTGAACTGTGACGATGGGGAACTTACTCCCCCGCGCCTTCTTAATCTCCAGGAAACGCAGTATATTACTCAGCGTTTCATCGAATTTACCGCCGATGCGGACTCTTTCGTATTCCTCCGCCGTTTCCCCGTCGAAACTGAAGCTTATCTTTTCCAGCCCAGCCTCCAATATCGCCCGAATCCGGCCTTCCGGCAGGAAAGTGGCGTTGGTGTGTATGTTGGTGATGAACTTCCGCCGCTTCGCCGAGGCGATGAACTCAGCCAAATGCGGATGAAACAGCGGTTCTCCCGCCAGGAAGAACCGAATTTCGTGCGTTCCCAACTCCGCTGCCTGTTCCAGCGCCAGCTCCGCGGTTTTGCGGGTGATGTAGCCGTTTTTACGACTTCCATCGAAGGAACATATAGCGCAATTCAAATTGCAGAAACTGGTCGGTTCGATATTGACGAAATAAGGCGGGCTATTCTGAATCTCCCGCCCCAGAGCCAATGAAGGCTTGGTCTTGAACTGCGCCCATAAATCTTTGATGAGGAATTTGGCTATGGAATTATCGTTCATTTTACAGTAATCGGTTGTCGGTCGACGGTAGTCGGTTGTCGGTCTTCGGTTGTCGGTCTTCGGCTCATAGTTCTTTGGGAGGCATCAATGTATGTCGAATGTTCCTCAATGCAATATACAGCTTCAGCAGTAAATTCAGGCTCCCAGATTTCGGCGGTTTGTAGAACAACTTAAGAAGCTCATCGCGGTTGGAAACCAACATTGGCGTATCTTCCGAAATGAACCCTTCCTCCACCGCCCGCTTGAATATGGCGGTGTCCGGCTCTATCCTGATACTCCCCAACAGGAATCCGCATAACCGCCCCCGGAACGCCAGCCTGACCTTCACCGAAAACCATAACAGTTTCAATAAATCGGACAAAGTCTGCCCCGGCGGATTGAGGAAGAAATTATAACTCACAATCGCCTGCGGATAGTCTTTCATCATCTCAAAAACCCGCAGGATATCGTCTTTGCGCAGGTTTTTCCCCAGAGCTTTCAGCGCCGCATCGGAAAATCCATCCGGCGAAAAGGAAAACAGCTCGCACCCGGCTTCCAGCGCCAGTTCGGTGAATCCCCTGTCCATGGCGCGCTCGTTATACCATCCGGTCCATTTCACCTCGATTTTACGCATGATGATTTCCCTGAGCACCAATTCAGCGTGCTTGCGGGGGATATTAAACACCGAATCCACGAAGATGAACCTTTCCACACCATAATCCTTGACCAATCGCTCAACCTCTTCCCCCACCGATTCCGGCGGGCGATACCGGTAGTAATCGCCGTTCAAGAATGGATAACTGCAGTAGGCGCATTTCAGCCCGCAGCCCCGCTTGGTCTGCACCCCCACCGCGTCCAATAAATGTTTATAGGGCTCCACCGGCACATTCTCCCAATCCGGGAAAGGCAATTCATCCAAAACGGGGAATTCCCTGACCCCGTTGAATACCGTTTCCCCATCCCTGCGAATGAATACACCCTTAACATCTTCCAAATCCGGGAATTTAGCTGCTAATTCGGGCAGAGTGTATTCCCCTTCCAAATATGTTCCGCAGTCGATTTGCGGGAATCGATTCATCAATTCCCGCGCGAACATCGAAAACCCCGACCCGCCGGCGATGATGAACGCTTGTGGAGCGCTTTGCTTTACAACTTCAAGGGTGGCTGAAAAACCCGATAGGTAAACGAATGGATCTCTTATCTGAGTGGTGTCCATATTACGCAGTGAGATGCCGATGATTTCCGGCTGGAAGGCAATTATTACCTTCCTCAAATCCCCCAACGGGTCGTTGAGGATATTGGGGTCGATGACCTGGATTTCATAGTCTTTCAGCATAGCTGAAAGGTAAGCCAGCCCCAGGGGATAAATCGGCTTCTCCCGCCGCCCCAAATATGCCTGAATTAATAGAATCCGCATTTATCTAATCCGTTCACCGTTTCCCGTTCACCGTTCACCGCCAACCGTGAACCTCTTCGCTTTTCTAACTATTAGCGATGTAATCTTTTCACGCTCTTCTCTATCAAATGTTCCGAAAGCGAGCGTCAACCCTATGAATACAGCCAATCCCGCCGGAATCCCCACCAGAGGATTTACCTTCACCCACCACAAAAAGACCAGCGTCACGCATATTGCCGCCGCCGGTTTCGACAGCGCCCGCCATAGACTATATTTCACCACCTGCCGCCTGACCAAAGCGTATACGACAGCGAAAGCGATTATCTCCGCCCCCAATGTCCCCCAGGACGCTCCGATAAAACCATATTTCGGAATGAGTATCAATTCCAGAATTAATTTGACGAAGAAAACCGTTCCCGCCCCTATGGTCATATAAATCTGCTTCCTCGCCGCGGTCAGGGAAAGGTCGAAAAGGTAGCTGATCCCCCGAAGCGCCAAGGTTGGCGCTACAATCGCCAGCGCTAAACCGGCGGCTGCGAATTCCGCCCCGAATGCGGTCACCACAATCCAAGTGGAATACACCCCTATCAGCGCCGCCGCCGGGAACATCAACCCCGCGATGAATTTCAAGTAAAACTCCCCCTCCCGCTTCAATGACTCGATCGACCGCTGAAATGTCTTGGTCAAATGCGGTAAAAGCACCCATATCATCGGCACCACCACCAGAATCAAGGTCGATACAACCTTATACGCGCTGGAAAACAGTCCCGCTTCTTCATCCCCCTTCATCACCGTCAACAGCAAAATATCCAACTGGAGGAAGGCCATATAAAACCCATACGCCACCCCGATGGGCAGCGTTTGTTTGAAAAAATACCACACCTCCCCCCTGCTGACCGCCAAATACGGCTTAGCGAACCGCCGCTTCACAATCGATGCCGTCCAATACGCCTGCACAATATCGGCGACGATTATGCTGGCGAACAGCGGCGCCAATCCATATCCCGCCAGCAGAACCCCCGCTATCCCCGCGGTGCGCATCAATTGGAATACGAAAGTGGTGCTGGTGCGGTGTTCCAACCTTTCGCAGCCCAAAAACACCGCCTGCGAAATCACGGTGAACAATTCCCGCAGACCGCACATTGCGATGAATAACAGCAGTATCGATAATTTGAGCTCTCCATCCAGCCGGAAAAGAAACAGCCCCCCAATCAGCAGGGGGGCTGACAATACCAAAAGCAATATTTTTAACCGGATAGCCGCGCCGAGTATGGATGGAAGCTTGTCCCGGTGGCGGGCGATTTCGCGGATGATTATATGGTCGATGCCAAGATTCACCACCAGCCCGAAGACCGACACATAAGCGATGACGAATGAATATCTGCCCAGTCCTGCAACCCCCAAGATGCGCGCAACCAACACGAAACCGGCGATAGCCGCCATCAGGTCGATTATCTTCGCTATGAATATGAAGGCGGAATTGCGGAAAATCGAATCCGACCGCCTCATAACGCCTTCAGCTTCGCCATTGGCTTGAAGGGTTGTTGATTATATAAAAAAGCCCTGAGCTCGCCCACTTCCTCCATCAATGCCGCGAAGGCTTGATAATCCAATGTCTGCTGACCATCGGAAATCGCCTTTCTGGGATTGGGATGGACTTCTATCATCAAACCGTCCGCTCCCACAGCCACCGCCGCTTTGGACATCGGAGCGACTATGTCCGCGCGTCCGGTGCCGTGCGAAGGATCGACGATGACCGGCAGGTTCGACATCTTCTTTATGATGGGAACGGCGGATAAATCGAGCGTGTTCCGGGTCAACTTCTCGAATGTTCGTATCCCCCGCTCGCACAGAATCACATTAGTATTGCCCTCCTTAAGGAGGTACTCCGCCGCCAGTAAGAATTCCTCAATGGTCGACATATACCCCCGCTTCATAAGCACCGGATGACCGCTCTTGCCAACCCGCTTCAACAGGGAGAAATTATCCATATTGCGGGAACCTATCTGGAAGATATCGACATAGGAAGCGACCAATTCTATCTCGCTGCTGTCCATCACCTCGGAAACTGTGAGCAATCCGGCAGCTTCGCCCGCCTCCTTCATATATTTCAAGCCTTCTTCGCCCAATCCTTGGAAAGAGTATGGTGAAGTGCGCGGTTTGAATGCCCCTCCCCTGAGGATGACCGCTCCGGAAGCCTTTACTTCCTTAGCGATTTCCAGAAGTTGGTCCCTGTTTTCAATCGAACAAGGTCCTGCTATGACAGCGAAATTGCCGTCGCCGATGGTAACATTGCCGACTGTTACTGCGCCCATTTTTTGTAGAGCTCCTAATGTTATTCAGAATGAAAATCGATAGCGTCGATTATAGGCGCCGCTCCTTTCGATTATCTTTTATTGATAATTTAAATGGAAACAAGTGTCAAGTAATGAGTAGTGAATATTCTATCGTTTCAATGGTTATTTTTTACTTTGTTTAGACTACCTTCAGATTTGCTACTACTTGGACTTCTGCCCGCTGGCGGCTTTGGAGGTTTTGGTGTTGGCGGCCGAGAGTCAACTTTACCTTTTTGGGTGCGTCCTTCTCGTAAAGGAATGAATTCTATGCTATACTTTTTATTCATTGGAGGACTCCTTGTTGTTTTTTTGAATAGTCTGTTTTTCTATTAACATATTCTTATGAGCGCCGGGGATAAGTATGAAGTCTGCATTATATATCAATTCACCAGTAGAATTAGTGTAGACCGATACATCCCACAAGAGTAATTCATCAACATCATCCGATGAATCTGTAGAAGCTCTTACCCAGCCTTGATACATTAAATCTTTCTCTAAATCTCTAACTACTACCCAACCTGGAAAATCTTGTGAAGTGAAATAATACGACCAAATATCAACATTACCAGTCTTGTACGAAAGTCTTAAAGCTCTTGCAACCATAAAAAGAACTTTGTTGTATATTAAAGCTGATAATAGTAACCCTGTTATAACCCCTATAATTGTGGCTCCAATGGCACAAATACAGATATCTTTTAACTGGTCATAATAAATATTTTGGTCGAATAAAACACTAATTGTTTTGAGATTTATAATTGTAAGATTTGTTAAGTCACCAAATAGAAACAGCAAAGCGTAATTAAAAAAACCAATTACGAAAAAAAAGGTGAAAAATAAGAAAGCGGGCCATTTTTTATGAATAGTTAAGGCATCAATTAAAAGAACAGAGATTATACCTGGAATTAAGAGTATAAGTAGTTTAACAGCTAAGTTGGAAATGTCCATAGTAAATTTTACCTTAATATATTTCTGAGCTGAATAAAACTATCATACTAAAAAGATTAACACATAATTGCGAAACTTTCACACTTTCATACTTTCACACTATATCACAATATCCTAATCACCGCCCTGATGGTATTAAAAATCTTTTCCAGTGATTCATCGTAAATGGGACCCTTGTTCTCCTCCAAAACCTGCCTTAATAATCTTTCTTCATGGTCGGGATAAAACAGAGTATGCTTTTTCGGTTCCAATGACCCCCTGAGTCTCAAAACCGCTTCTGCTCGTTCGTTTAGAAGTTCGACCAGCTTCCTGTCGACTTCCAATAAATGTTCAAATTCTTCATTAACGGCGGTTTCTTCTGCCCGCGGTTTCTTCTTTTCCAATTCACCTTTGATGATTTTTCCCCCGGCGGTTCTGGGCAGTTCCTCCCGGAATTCTATATGCTTGGGAATCTTATAATCGATCAGCCTCGAGCGCAAGAATCCCCGCAGCTCGCTTTCACTGAGGGTGGAACCTTCCTGCCGCACTATGAAAGCTTTGGGGAGTTCCCCCCGCAAAGTGTCGCGTTCCGCCACCACCGCCACTTCATCCACTTCAGGATGCGCCGTAATCGCTTCCACGATTTCCAGCGGATAGACTTTCATTCCCCCCACCTTCATCATTCCCGACCGCCTGCCGAGGAAATAGAAATATCCGTCCTGGTCCCGCTTGACTATATCGCCGGTGTGATACCAATTCTTTTTCAAGACCGCTTCGGTTTCAGCCGGCAGGTTGAAATAACCCTGCATCACGCTTGGGCCTTTAACCACCATTTCGCCTTCAACATCGTCGGCGACTTCTTCCCCCTGCGAATTCACCACTCGCACATCGCTGTTCAAACAGGCTCTGCCGATTGTGCCATGCCGGTATTCATCTTCCGGGCGGGCGGCGACCACCACTCCGGTAGTTTCGGTCGATCCCCAAACCGGCAGGTATTTCTTCTCGAAGCGTTCCTGAACCTTCTCCACGAATTCCGGCGGGCTGTACATTCCCCCGCCTTCTAAAATCCTCAACTTTGAAAAATCATACTCCGGCTTTTTCACCAGCGGGAACAGCGATTTGAAGAAATAGGGCACCGCCATCAAAGCAGTCGCTCCCTTCTCCGAAATCTCCCGGGCTACAGTCTTAGGATATATCGAATCAACCAACACCGATGTGCCCCCCAAATACAGCCCGCGCGCAAATAGTTCATGCGGATGCGCATAGACCGGGAACATACTGAGATGCACATCCTGGTGAGTGAAACCGAAAGCGTCGATGCAGGATATGGTGTTCCAAATGATATTGGCGTGGGTGGTCAATACACCTTTGGGAATGCCGGTGGTGCCGGAAGTGTAATTTAAATAGACTACATCCTCTTCTTTTAACTTCACATCCGGTTCGCCATCGCTTTCACGATTCAGAATATCATCGAAGGAATATCCGGTGTCTTTGCTAATACCGCCGGTGAATATCACTTTGGAAAGAGGGTGAGAAGGGATGAACAGCTTTTCCAACAGCGGTGAATACATATATTCCGATACCACCACTGCCGGACTGACATAATTGAAGATAGTGCGCAAATCACTCGCCTGCAGCTTATAATTCACCGGGAAAGTCACACCCCCGGCTTTCGCCACAGCGAGGAAAGTGATTATCACTTCCGGAGTCTTCGGCATCAGGATAGCGACCCGGTCACCCTTCTCCAAACCAAGATTAAGCAGTCCGTTCGCCAACCGGTTCACCATTTCATTTAGTTCGGCGAAGGAAATCCGCCGGTCGCGGTAAGCGATGCCTGGCTTGTCGGGATATTGCTGGCTGTTGCGCTGAAGTATTTTACCCAGGGTCATATACCAGAAACCGGAAGTATTAATGTATTATTACGGCTTAAGCAATTAATTTAATCTTTTAAAATATAAATGTCAATTGTTTTTTTCAAGTGAAAAAAATATTTTACAGATATATTCATTAAAGTATTCATCCATTAAGCTTTCACACTTTCATACTTTCAAACTTTCACACTCAATTATAAGTAACAAAAATTAAAGGATTAATAAATTGACCCGGAGCAACTTTTCGTTAATTAACGCAAAAATGGACTGATTAAGAAACACAGAGAAAAAACCGATTCGGCATTATTGGTCAATATACTTCCGCTTCAGCTCCCGCAAAACCTCCCCGAAATGCGGCGGACATCCGCTTACTCTAACGATATTCCCCCCTTCGCCGTAAGCCTCCATCGGGCAATCGCCGATCAACCACAAATCACCTTCCCATTCCGCCAACGGTTCATAGAAGGGTCCCGGAACCCCTAAAATATATGTATTCTGCGGAATCGCCGCCAACTCCCCCCCGTAATGCAGTTTATCCAAAGCGTGCCTAAGGCTCGACATACATCCCACGCAAGCGCCCAATTCATATACATCGCAGTTGGGATAAGCTCCCATAGAACTTACCACCGGCCGCTTGAAATACCGTTTCACTTCCTCCAGCGGCGCCCCGCGCAGGTCGATTGCTTCGAGATTCATCTCACCCAATCCCGCAGTATGCGCTAAACGGGTGGATGCCAGTTCGACCGGTTCGATACCCATAACAGAGGAGCCGACCGCATCCACCGCCACCGGGTCAACTCCGGCGATGACTGTATTGAAATCTTTCACCGGTTCCCCGCAAATCGGCGCTTGCCCTTCCAGCGCCCATATCCCTTCAGCCACGGTTAAATCCGGGGTGAACCGGCGCAGGATATCAACTACCTTCCGGCTCACATCCTGCCGGTGGAAGGTCATCCTTTGCTCGTCGACCAGCAATCCATATAGATTTTTAATCCCCAGCGAAGCGCCTACATGCATATGCATCTTAATTTTTGGAAGGTTCACGAAGACATCGAAATCCAGAAGCGCTTTCGGAACCTTCATCCGCTTGAACAACTTCCCTTCCGGCAGATCGATTTCCACCGGCTCTGAATCTTCGTAGAAAAACGGCTCGATTCCGTATTTAATCCAGGAATCGCTCCCGGGGATTTCCTTCAACGCTTCCCGAAAGGACAGCCCAAGGCCGGGGTTATCGCCGACCGCCACTCGAACAGCGCCCGCATCCTTGAGCAGGCTTCCCAAAGCGATTACGGCTCGTGGATCGCTGGAAACCGCAGGATTGAACCGATAATCCGGGCGCACGAAATTCGGCTTGATGAAAACCCGTTTGCCACCGACCAGCTTTTCAACTTCAAAGGGCACCAGCGCTTCTGCCATCAATTCTTTGACTGTTTTCAAACTGAAATCGCTGAAATCGACCGGGGATTCCCCCATTTCACCGCGGTGCGCTATGTAGACTATCGGCTTCATCGCATCAAACTAACCCATCGATTCAAACCCAATCACAAAATATCCTAACCCGGACTAGCCGGAAACAAATTCGAAAATCGAAATCCGAAATCATAAACAAATTCAAA
>JABMRZ010000121.1 GCA_013202315.1 Candidatus Tariuqbacter arcticus
ATAAGTATTATAAAATTATAAGATCTTCTGCCAGAAAAAACACGAATATCAGAATTTAGTTACTACGCTTCGTCCGGGACTTCGCCCGGCACAGGGGAATACGTAGGAACGCAGCTCTGCGTTCCCTACAATGCGTTTCACTTGGCACGTCGTAAGTTAATAAGTATTATAAAATTATAAGATCTTCTGCCAGAAAAAACACGAATCTCATAATTTAGGTACTAAAATATCCTTCCTTAATCCCATTCAAATTGAACGCCTTTTAACCCACACTATTCACTGAAATTTTTACTTTTACATTTGTTAATGGAGGGAAAATGGCTGCTATATACATCGAAACTTGGCGCCGAAAAGGATGGTTCTTGAAAAACAGCAGCCCCGGAAAAATCCATAATCTGCTCAACGCTTGCCTTCAGTTCACCTTCCCTCAAAAGCGAATTTCCTACTTGCCTCCAATTCTGAAAATAGATATTTCCCCCCTTTGCAACTTAAACTGCATTACTTGCATCCATGCAAACCCGAATCTCGATCCTGACTTAGCCAAACAGCGATTCACACCGGAAAAACTGATGCCCTTGAAGAAGTACCACCGCATCATTGAGGAAGTCAAAGGAATAATCTGCGTGGTTTCGCTGTATTATATGGGAGAGCCTTATATTCACCCGGACATAGACGAAATGTGCCGCATAGCTCGAGATGCCGGATTAAATGTCCACCTTAGCACTAACTTCAGTTTCAATTTCACCGATGAACGAATTGCCGATATAGCTGAAAGCGGAGTCACCCATCTGACCATCTGCGTCGACGGATTGACCCAAGAAACTTACAGCCGCACCAGAATCAACGGCAGAATCGATGATGTGTTGTCAAATCTCACCCGTCTATGTGAATATAAACGAATAGGCGCCCTAAATTACCCCATTATCGAAGTCCAGTATATTAAATACCAGCATAATCTGCATGAATTGAAAGCCGCTCGCGAAATGTTCAAATCTATGCGGGTCGACAAATTCAGCGAATTCTGGGGTAACCTTCATAATATGGTGGACTTGGAACCCGGCAAGTATAAGATATTCAAGCCGAGAAAAAAGCGGATGATTCCACACTGCCTCTGGCCCTCGTTTTTCATGCTGATAAAATATAATGGTGATGCCTTTCCCTGTTGTCTTTACCGATTCGTAGCTCAATATTGTGAAATGGATAATTCCAGGGCATTGGGGAATGTATTTGAAACGAGTGTAGAGGAGGTATGGAATTCGACCGCCTTCAGACAAACGAGGAAATTCGTGTCCAATCCTGATGCAGCGCTGGAAGACGAGTCATTTATGGATAATTTCTGCTATGGATGCGAAGCGATATTTCATACAGATTTATACAAGGTTAAAAAGGAAGCAGACAAATACAGAATTGAAGAGATATACCCTGAAAACAGGGTTTAGGGTTTAGGATTTAGTGGGCTGTCATTCCCGTATGCTTTAAACGGGAACCTACCTCGGTATCTTCAGCATTCATCATTCAGCACTCATCATTCATCATTCAGTCTGCTAATCACCTGCCCGCCCTCACCTTAACTACGATATTATCCTTCACCACCCAAGCGTCGTGATAGCCGATGGCGACGGCTTTCCGCCGCAATTCTTCGGCTTCTCCCCTGGTGAGGCAATCACCCACTCGTATCTTATAGTTGGGCGGATCGTAGACCATATATGCTCCTTCCGGGAACTGCCGACCGGCTTGCTGTTCAATCTCATGCGCCTTCCCAACCTGTCTGGATGCGAAAATCTGCACCCTGTAGCCCGGGCGCATCTGTTCTTCCCATACTTCCTCAACCTCACCGCCCAACTGCCCGCCGCTCTCATCATCACCTTGAAACAATTCGATTTCAGGTTCAGCGCCCTGCCCGCCAGGCAACACCGCAGGCTGGGGTCTGGGCACTAATATTCCATCATCTCCCAGCGCCAGCGGGTCGAATACTAAGGTGTCGTTTTGAACGACCGTCCGGCTCTCCAATTCAAGATTACTCTCCTCTGTCGAATCAGTATATCCTGCCTCGCTATGCAGATTAGGATGTGTGGTGCCGCATCCGCTTGATAATATGCCTATTACAACAGAGGCCAATCCAATAAACCGGAAATATTTTCCCATCATAGTGATCACAAAATTATTTATCTACAATATAATTAATGCTATAGAAGTATTGGTGCATCTTTTGCATAACAGCACACCAAATCACATAGGAGGATCAAATGACTATCAGCGCCTATAATCTAAACGATATTAAAGTGATTTCCACCCTTGGCAGCGCAGCCTTGGATATGCAGGGGAAAACCGAATCCCAACTACTCCAATCCGCCGGAAATGGAAACTATAACACCGTTGTAGACCTAAACAATACGGACGAACTTGACCTCCCCCTGCTTTACAGCCTCATCAGACTATACAACTCCTGCCGCGACAAGGGACGCAGTCTGATTCTGGTTAATATACCCCGCTCCGCCGAAGAAACACTTAACCATACCGGATTGAACCTGATATTCGACTGTGCCGACAGCATTCCTGAAGCGGTCTCGATATTACAAACGAAATCCATATAAAAACAATACCATACCCGAAATACCTATTAAAAAGGGTTCAGGGTATAGGGTATAGGGGTTAGCAGGCTGTCATTACCGCATGCTTTTAGCG